>NZ_JAMYTP010000012.1:0-189194 GCF_040322515.1 Mesorhizobium sp. M0136 | reverse complement strand
ATCGCATCAAGAAATGCGCCTGGAACGACGACTATCTCATCAATGCCATCACTCATATGCGATAGCCCTGCCCTCGAGGGGGAGACGTCGCCGAAGGCGACAGAGGGGGTCGCCTCGCGAAGAGCGCCAACCTCCATCTGTCGCAAGGGAGGTCGCATCCAGTCGAACCGACCCCCTCTGGCCTGCCGGCCATCTCCCCCTCAAGGGGGGAGAGCGCGAGCCCTCAAACATGCACCGCCCGCCCAAGCGCCTTCAGCGCCGCTTCCTGAAAACCCTCGCCCTGTGTTGGATGGGCATGGATTGTTCCGGCGATATCCTCCAGCGTCGCACCCATCTCCAGCGCTAGGCCAAAGGCCGTAGATAATTCCGACACGCCCTGGCCGACGGCCTGGATGCCGAGCACCAGATGGTTGTCCGCCCGCGCCAATACCCGAACGAATCCGTCCTCGCCCAACTTCGTCATTGCCCGGCCATTGGCGGCGAAGGGAAACAGTCCGACCTTGATCTCGCCACGGGCCCTGGCCTCCTCCGGCGACAGGCCCGCGGTGACCAGCTCCGGATCGGTGAAGCAGACAGCCGGGATCGCTCGTCTGTCCCAGCTGCGCCTGTGACCGGCGACGATCTCGGCGACCATTTCACCCTGCGCCATCGCCCGGTGCGCCAGCATCGGCTCGCCGGTGACGTCACCAATGGCAAAGATGCCGCGCATCGAGCTGCGGCACTGGTCGTCGATGCGGATGAAGGGTCCGGCCATGTCGAGGTCGATCTGCTCCAACCCCCAGCCTTCGGTCACCGGCTTCCGACCGACCGTGACCAGGACCTTGTCGGCAGCGATCTTGCCGTTCTTGCCGCCATTCGCCTCGACCAGCAGTGCGTCGCGCTTAGTGGACAGCCCCTTGGCCTTGGCGGTCACGAGCACCTCGATGCCGAGCTCGGCCAGCCGCTTCACCACCGGCCTGGTCAGTTCCGCATCATATTGCGCCAGCACGCGCGGCAACGCCTCGACCACGGTCACCTTGGCCCCCAGCTTGGCAAAGGCGATACCGAGTTCCAGCCCGATATAGCCGCCGCCGACCACCGCCAGCCTCTCCGGAACTTCGCTCAGCGCCAGCGCCTCGGTCGACGAAATGACCGGTCCGCCGAACGGCAGCGATAGCAACTCGACCGGCGCCGAGCCGGTCGCAATCACCACCGTTTCGGCGCGGATCACCTGCATGCCGATCTCGGTGTCGACGGCAACGGTCTTGCCGTCGCGAAATGTCGCCCAGCCGTGCACCGTCTTCACGCCAGCTTTCTTCAGGAGGCCGGCAACACCGTTGTTCAGCCGGCTAACGATCCCGTCTTTCCAGGCCATGGTGGCGGCGAGATCAACCGATGGTGCGGCGATCGCAATGCCGAGCGGGCTTTTTCCACCGGCCATGTGCGAGAGCTTCTCGAACTCCTCGGCCGCGTGGAGCAGCGCCTTGGACGGGATGCAGCCGACATTGAGACAGGTGCCGCCCGGTCTGCCGAACTCGACGATAACCGTATCTATGCCGAGCTGCCCGGCACGGATAGCGCAGACATAGCCGCCCGGACCAGCGCCGATGACCAGCAGCTTGCAGGAGATTTCCTTCATGGCGATAGGCTCTTGTTGGCGAAGAAAGGCCCCCTCATCCGGCCGCTTCGCGGCCACCTTCTCCCCGCTGGGGAGAAGAGGCTAGCGCCGGCGCTGGCGACCTCCTCTCCCCTCGGGGAGAGGGTAGCGAAGCGGAGGCCGGGTGAGGGGGCCGTTGCGACCGTTCTCATTACCTCAGTCCACAAAAATCAACGCGGGCGTCTCTAGCAGCGTCTTGATGCGCTGGATAAACACCGCAGCGTCCCAGCCGTCGACGACGCGATGGTCGAAGCTGGAGGACAGGTTCATCATCTTGCGCGGGATGAACTGGCTGCCGTCCCATACCGGCCGCACCATCATCTTGTTGACGCCGACGATCGCCACTTCCGGATGATTGATCACCGGAGTCGTCGCCACGCCACCCATGGCGCCGAGCGAAGTGATGGTGATGGTCGAGCCCGAAAGCTCGTCGCGTGTCGCCGTGCCCGACCTGGCCGCCTCGGCGAGCCTGTTGACCTCGGCGGCGCAGTCCCAGATGTCGCGCGCCTCGGCGTGCTTGACCACCGGCACCATCAGCCCCGCAGGCGTCTGCGCGGCGATGCCGATATGGACGCCGCCATGCTGGTGGACGATGCCGGCTTCGTCGTCGAACAGCGCATTGAGGTTCGGCTGGTCGGCAATGGCCTTGACCATCGCCCGCATCAGGAACGGCAGCAGCGTCAGCTTCGGCCTGTCTGCGCCCGGCCGCTTCTCCTTGTTGAGCGCGGCGCGCAAATCCTCGAGCGCGGTGACGTCGATCTCCTCGACATAGGTGATGTGCGGGATGCGCGACTTGGCCAGCGTCATCTTCTCGGCGATCTTTCGCCTGAGACCGACTATCTTGATGTCCTCAACCGCCTCGTTGCGGGCGAGGCCAGGGGCCTTCGCCAGCTGTGGCCCCCGCGCCAGGAAGGCGTCGATGTCCTCATGCCGGATGCGGCCGGCCGGGCCGGTTCCCGAAACCTGCCGAAGGTCGATGCCGGCCTCTTTCGCCCTGAGGCGGACGGCCGGCGAGGCCAGTGGCTTTTCTCCCTCGGGACGCGGCGCGCTGTTGACCTTGGACCTGGCGCCGTCATCCTCGGGCTTGTCCCGAGGATCTACCGACCTCTCGGAACTGATCGCGTCATATCCGTGTGGGACGGCAGATCCTCGGGACAAGCCCGAGGATGACGGCGCCAAATTGGGTAATGACGGCTCCAAGCCCGAGGACGGGCGAGCCCGCGCATCGTCAGGGGTGCCCTCCGCCGTAACGTCTGCAAGCGTCGCGCCAACCTTGACGTTCCCCTCGCCGGCCACTTTCAACCTGACGATTGGCGCGCCGATCGCCACAGTGTCGCCGATCTCGGCGCCAAGCCAGAGGATCTCGCCATCGACGGGCGAAGGGATCTCGACCGTCGCCTTGTCGGTCATGACTGCGGCAAGCACGGCGTCCTCGCGCACGAGATCGCCGACCTTGACCTGCCATTCGACCAGCTCGGCCTCGGCGACGCCTTCGCCGACATCGGGCAGCTTGATGACATATTCGCCCATCGTCTTCCCCCTCAGGCTTCCATCGTTTCGACGAGCGCGCGGCCTAGCCGGGCGGGACCGGGGAAATAGTCCCACTCCTGCGCATGCGGATAGGGCGTGTCCCAGCCGGTGACCCGCGCCACCGGCGCTTCCAGATGGTAGAAGCAGTTCTCCTGAACCAGCGCCGAAAGTTCGGCGCCGAAGCCGGATGTCAGCGTCGCCTCATGCACGACCACGCAGCGCCCGGTCTTGTTGACCGAGGCGACGATCGTCTCGAGATCCAGCGGCAGCAGTGTCCTCAGATCGATGACCTCGGCATCGATGCCGGTCTCCTCGGCTGCCGCTTGGGCGACATAGACCATCGTGCCATAGGCAAGCACGGTAACTGCCGCACCAGGCCGCCGGATCACCGCCTTGCCGAGCGGCACCGTGTAATGGCCATCGGCGACTTCGCCGAGCTGATGTTTCGACCATGGCGTCACCGGCCGCTCGTGATGACCGTCGAAGGGGCCGTTGTAGAGCCGCTTCGGTTCCAGGAAGATCACCGGGTCGGGATCCTCGATCGCCGCGATCAGCAGGCCCTTGGCGTCGTGCGGATTGGACGGAACCACGACCTTCAGGCCGGAGACGTGGGTGAACAGCGCCTCCGGGCTCTGGCTGTGGGTCTGGCCGCCGAAAATGCCGCCGCCGGTCGGCATCCTCACGACGATCGGGCAGGTGAAATCGCCGTTCGACCGGTAGCGCAGCCGCGCCGCTTCCGAGACGATCTGGTCATAGGCCGGATAAACATAGTCGGCAAACTGCACCTCGACGCAAGGCTTCAGCCCGTAGGCCGCCATGCCGATGGCCGCGCCGACAATCCCGGATTCGCTGATCGGCGCATCGAAGCAGCGGCTCTTGCCGTATTTCGCCTGCAGGCCTTGCGTGCAGCGGAAGACGCCGCCGAAGAAGCCGACATCCTCGCCGAACACGATGACGCGTTCGTCGCGCGCCATCGACACGTCCATAGCGTCGCGGATCGCCTCGATCATGGTCCGCCGCGGCATGGTCAGACCCCGGCCTGTTGGCGCTGGCGCCTGAGATGCGGCGGCATCTCGGCATAGACGCCCTCGAACATATCGCGCGCCGAAGGCTTGCCGCCGGCATGCAGCGTGCCGTGGCGCTCGGCCTCCCGCTGCGCTGAAATCACCGTGTCGAGAATTTCCGCCTCGGCCTGGGCGTGGCGTTCGTCAGACCAGACGCCGCGCTGGATGAGGTGGTTCTTCAGCCTGACGATCGGGTCGCCGAGCGGCCAGGCGTCGGACTCGGCCTTCGGCCTGTAGGCCGACGGGTCGTCGGAGCTCGAATGCGCGCCGACGCGGTAGGTGACGTATTCGACCAGCGTCGGCCCGAGATTGCTGCGCGCCCGTTCCGCCGCCCATTTGGCCACCGCATGGACGGCGAGATAGTCGTTGCCGTCGACGCGCAGCGACGGGATGCCGAAGCCGAGGCCACGGGCGGCAAAAGTACCGGAGCCGCCGCGGGCGATGCCCTGGAAGGTCGAAATCGCCCACTGGTTGTTGACGACGTTAAGCACGACCGGCGCCTTGTAGGTCGAGGCGAACACCAGCGCCGAATGGAAGTCGGACTCGGCGGTCGAGCCGTCGCCGATCCAGGCGGCGGCGATCTTTGAATCGTTGCTGATTGCCGAGGCCATCGCCCAGCCGACCGCCTGGATGTACTGCGTCGCCAGATTGCCGGAGATCGAGAAGAAGCCGTGCTCCTTCGACGAATACATGATCGGCAATTGCCGCCCTTTCAGCGGATCGGCCTCGTTCGAATAGATCTGGTTCATCATCGTGACCATCGGGTAGCCGTCGGCGATGAGCAGGCCGGCCTGCCGATAGGTCGGAAAATTCATATCGCCCCGCGACAGCGCCTTGCGGAAGGCGCAGCTCACTGCCTCTTCGCCGAGATGCTGCATGTAGAAAGAGGTCTTGCCCTGGCGCTGCGCCATCTGCATGCGCGCATCGAAGCTGCGCAGCGTCATCATATGGCGTAGCCCCTCCAGCAACTCGTCGTCCGAAAGCAGCCCTGCCCACGGCCCGACCGCCTCGCCAGCGCGGTTGAGCACGCGGATGATCGAGAAGGCCAGATCGCGGATGTCGCGCGGGTCGACGTCGATCTTCGGGCGCGGCACCGAGCCAGCTTTTGGAATGCTCACATTGGAGAAATCCGGCGTCCCGCCCGGCCGCACTTCCGGTTCCGGAACATGGAAGCGCAACATTCCGGCATCGGCCATGATCTCGGTCCTCCACGTTGCCCGGCCAGGATATTTGCACACCGCCGGACCAGTGCCAATTCGTCGGGCGCGGCTTCGGGCCAACGACCGCGCCGGCCAGCACTCGTCAAGATGAAGATATGTCCGCGAAATTTCTTGTCGATCTTCCGCCGCCACGCGCAATTTGGCGAATGGTCCGGCCCGATCTGGCGCATGAGAAGGGATTCCTGCTGGCAAGATCCCTCTGTCGAGTTCCTTCGCGCCCTATAGGACAGTGGGGCGCTGTCCCATAGGCGTCTCGATACAATCCCGCCAATCCCTCCGTTCACCCTGCGCGCGCGTCATGCTAATCAGTGCCCATGGCACAGAAGAAAGCATACGAAGTCGATGCATGGCTCGCGAAGCCGGATCCGCGCGTCTCGATCGTGCTGCTTTACGGTCCCGATCGCGGGCTGGTTGCCGAGCGGGCAAAGGCCTTTGCCGGCAAGACCGGCCTGCCGCTTGACGATCCGTTCTCGGTGGTCAGGCTGGACGGTTCGGAAGTCGACCGCGACGAGGGCCGCCTGCTCGACGAGGCCCGCACCGTGCCGATGTTTTCGGAGCGGCGCCTGCTATGGGTGCGCAATGCCGGCGCCCAGAAGGCGCTTGCCGAAGACGTCAAGGCGCTGACGTCGGATCCCGCGCGGGACGCCGTCATCCTTATCGAGGCCGGCGACCTGAAGAAGGGCGTCGGCCTGCGCGCCCTGGTGGAGGCGGCGGATAATGCCATGGCATTGCCTTGCTATGCCGATGAAGCCAGGGATATCGATACGGTCATCGACGACGAACTGCGCAAGGCCGGCATGTCGATGACGCTGGAGGCCCGGCAGGCGCTGCGCCGCAATCTCGGCGGCGACCGGCTGGCCTCGCGCGGCGAGATCGAAAAGCTTGTGCTTTATGCACATGGCCAGGCCGAAATCGGCCTTGACGATGTCAAGGCGACGTCTGGCGACGTCTCAGGCCTCTCCTTCGATGCGGCGGTCGACGCCCTGCTCGAAGGCAGGATCGCCGACTTCGACACCGCCTTTACCCGCCATTGCCAGTCCGGCGGCCAGCCCTTCCTGGTGCTTTCATCGGCGATGCGGCAGCTGCAGACGATCCAGGCCATGCGCGGCCAGATGGACGCCGGCGGCCGCAATGCCGCTTCGGTCGTTGCCGCGGCGCGCCCGCCGGTTTTTTTCTCCCGGCGCAAGCTGGTGGAGAAAGCCCTCGAACGCTGGAGCAGCGAAGCGCTCGGCCGCGCGCTCAACCGCCTGCAGACGGCGGTCCTGCAGACACGCCGGCGGCCGGATCTGTCGATCGCGCTGGCACGCCAGGCCCTGCTCGGCATTGCCGTGGAGAGCGCAAGGCTGGCGCAGCTAGCCTGATCTCCCTCCTCGAGGAGGAGATGTCGCCGAAGGCGACAGAGGGGGTCGGCGAGCGTAAAGCACCAGCGCCTTCCGCGACGACAGACGACGTGAGCGCTTGATGTGAGACGACCCCTGTGGCCTGCCGGCCATCTCCCCCTCAAGGGGGGAGATTGACGGCTTCAGCGATTTCGCCAACCTCAACGAGAAAAAGGCCGACGCAATGGCTGGCCTTTATTGACTCGCTTAATCGACTTCATTTGCCGGCAAATATCGCGATCCTTTAGCAGCCTACCTACTCCCGCTTCAGCCTTCGGCAAAGCTCGTCAAGCTGCTCCAGCGTCCGGTAAGCGACGCTGATCACGCCGCCGCGCTGGTTGTGCTCGATCGTGACGATCATGCCGATCGTATTGGTCATCAATTTTTCCAGTGCCAGCGTGTCGGCATCCTTTTGCGGCGGCGCTGCGGGCTGGCGCTTTGCCGCCGGCGCGCCGACCGGCATTTGCGCCAGCGCCTCGGCCTGGCGCACCGAAAGCCCTTCATCGATGATCCGCTTGGCGAGCCCGGCCGGGTCGTCGGCCGTCACCAGGGTGCGGGCGTGGCCGGCCGAGAGCGCGCCGTCGACCAGCATGTCGCAGATGACGTCGGGCAGCTTGAGCAGTCTCAACGTGTTGGCGACATGGCTGCGGCTCTTGCCGATCACCTGGCCGAGATCGGCCTGGGTATAGCCGTGGTCGTCGATCAACTGCTGGTAGCCCAACGCTTCCTCGACCGGGTTGAGGTCGGTGCGCTGGACGTTTTCGATGATCGCCAACTCGAGCGCCGTGCGGTCGTTGACGTCGCGTACGATGATCGGGATTTCGGTCAGCCCGGCGCGTTGCGCCGCACGCCAACGACGCTCGCCGGCGATGATCTCGTAGCGGCCCGGTTGGGTTTTCGACGGCCGCGCCACCACCGGCTGCACCACGCCATGTTCGCGGATCGACTGGGCGAGGTCGGTCAGGTCGGCGTCGCCAAAATGCCGGCGCGGGTTCTTCGGGTTGGGGCTGAGGAACTCGATCGGCACCTTGCCGTCGGCCGCCAGCCCGGGCTTTTCCGGAGCCGCCGGGCGATCGATTTCCCCGATCAGCGCCGCCAGTCCCCGTCCCAGTCTTTTTCTCGAAGGGTCTTCGTTCATCGTCCGTCCAGATCGTTTCGGTGTCGAATCGGCTTATCGTTCAGGCGGCCCGCAATTTGCGCTCGCGGCGGATCACTTCCGAAGCAAGCTGCAGATAGGCCTGGCTGCCCGAGCATTTGAGGTCGTAGAGAATCGCCGGCTTGCCATAGGACGGTGCCTCGGAAACGCGGACATTGCGCGGAATGACGGTCTCATAGACCTTGTCGCCCATATGCGCCCGGACATCCTGCACCACCTGGTTGGCAAGATTGTTGCGCCCGTCAAACATGGTTAGCACGATGCCCTGGATCGTGAGGTCGGGGTTGATCGAACGGCGCACCTGCTCGACCGTCTCCAAAAGCTGGCTCAGGCCCTCCAGCGCGAAAAACTCGCACTGCAGCGGCACCAGCACCGAATCTGCCGCAGCCATCGAATTCAGTGTCAGCAGGTTGAGCGAGGGCGGGCAATCGATCAGCACATAGCCGAAATTGGCCGAGCGCGCGGCCGAGGCCCGCAACGCGTTGCGCAGCCGCAGCACCCGATCCGGCGCCGAGGCGATTTCCATCTCGATGCCGAGCAGGTCGAGCGTCGACGGCACGATCGACAGGCCAGGCACCGCCGTCGGGATTGCCGCCGCTTCGAGGTCCAGTTCGCCGGTCAGCACATCATAGGAGGAGACCGTGCGGTCGCGCCGGTCGATGCCGAGCCCGGTGCTGGCGTTGCCCTGCGGGTCGAGGTCGACGATCAGCACCTGTTCGCCTATGGCCGCCAGTGCGGTGGCCAGGTTGATGGCCGTCGTCGTCTTGCCGACGCCGCCCTTCTGGTTGGCGACGGTGATGATTCGGGGGCCGTTCTTCATCATGGGTCTATGCCAGAAATTCATTTGGGCCAGAGATTCATTGGGGGTCGCCGGTCACAAGCCAGGGTGCGGTCGCAAGTCGGATACTTCGAGAATGACGCCCTGCGCGTCGGTTGCACTGGCATGTTCTACCAGATCGAAAGACCATCGTTGAGTGCTTTCTGCCACTTCGGCGCGGTAATCCCGGCCTTTGTGAAACAGGCCATGCGACCCCTTGGTCAGCCACGGCGCGGCCAGGTCCAGCAAGTCGGGCAGCGATGTGAGTGCCCTGGCTGTGACGATTTGCGGTGCAGGAACAAGAGGATAGCTATCGTCGATGCGGCGCGCGATGACCTTGGCGGGCAGATTGAACTGTCCGACCACCGTTTGCAGGAACGATGCTTTTTTCCGGTTGCTTTCAACAAGATCGATGCTGGCGCCTTCCCGCTCGGCAAGCAAAAATGCCAGCACTAGGCCGGGAAACCCGCCGCCGGAGCCGAGATCGACCCAGCGCTTCGCCTCTGGTTTGATTCGCGCCAGCTGCGCGCTGTCGAGGATGTGGCGGCGCCAGATATCGTCCTGCGTCGATTGCGCGGCCAGATTGATCCGACGATTCCATTTCTGGAAGACGGCCTCGAACGCGACCAGGCGATCGAATGTTTCACGTGAAACTGGGCCCGCTGCCGCCTGCAGGTTTGCCCAGGACGCAGCGCTCACGCGACCTGCTTTCGCGCAGCCGCCTCGGCATTGCGCACATGGGCGACGATGATTGCCAGCGCCGCCGGCGTCATGCCCTCCATACGCTGCGCATCGGCAATCGAGCGCGGCTGGCGTGCCAACATCTGCTGCTTCAACTCATTGGACAGGCCGGGAACAGAGGCAAAGTCGAGCGATTCGGGAATCAGCCGGCTCTCCTCATGCCTGATCTGCGAGACGTCTGCCTGCTGGCGGTCGAGATAGACAGAATATTTAGCTTCCGTTTCAAGACGTTCGGCCGTTTTGCTGTCGATCGCCGCGAAAGCCGGTTCGATCCGCGCCAGCCAGGCGATGTCGACGCCGGGATAGGCCAGCAACTCATAGGCCGAGCGACGGACGCCGTCCCGGTTGATTTCGAGCCCAAGGCGCGCCGCCTCATTTGGAGTCATGGTGATGCCGAGGGCGAGCTGTCGCGCCTTCTCAAGGTCTTGCACGACATTGTTGAACCGCTGCATCCGCTCCGGCGAGGCGATCCCCAGTCTCATCGCCAGCGGCGTCAGCCGCTCATCAGCGTTGTCGGCTCGCAGCGATAGCCGGAACTCGGCGCGCGAGGTGAACATGCGGTAGGGTTCGGCGATGCCGCGGCTGGTCAAATCGTCGACCATCACCCCGATATAGGCTTCGGTGCGGCTGAGCACGATTTCATCGCTCGCCGAGGCCTTCCGCGCCGCGTTGAGGCCGGCGAGCAGTCCTTGCGCGCCGGCCTCCTCGTAGCCGGTAGTGCCGTTGATCTGGCCGGCGAGGAAAAGCCCGCCGATCCGCTTCGTCTCCAGCGTTGGCTTGAGCTCGCGCGGGTCGACATGGTCATATTCGATGGCATAGCCCGGCTGCAGCATGGTTGCCCGCTCCAGCCCTGGAATGGTCTTTAGAATATCCAGTTGCACATCTTCCGGCAGCGAGGTCGAAATGCCGTTCGGGTAGACCGTGTCGTCGTCCAGCCCTTCCGGCTCCAGAAAGATCTGGTGGCCCTCGCGATCGCCGAATTTGACGATCTTGTCTTCGATCGACGGGCAGTAGCGCGGCCCGATGCCTTCGATCGACCCCGAATACATCGCCGAGCGGCCGAGATTGGTGCGAATCAGCTCATGCGTGGCGTGGGTCGTTCGGGTGATGCCGCAGTGGATCTGCGGGTTTTCGATGCGCGCGGTGAGCAGCGAGAACGGCACGGGGTCTTCGTCCGCCGCCTGGCTCTCCAGCGACGCCCAATCGATCGTCCTGCCGTCCAGCCGCGGCGGCGTGCCGGTCTTCAGCCGCCCGAGGTTAAAGCCGGCGCGGCTCATCGTCGCCGACAGGCCGACGCTCGCCTGCTCGTTCATGCGGCCGGCGACGATCTTCTTCTCGCCGATATGGATCAGCCCGCGCAAGAAAGTGCCGGTCGTCAGCACCACGGCGCCGCAGGCGAGCCGGCGTCCATCCGCCAGCAGCACCGCCGCGATGCGTCTGTCGTCGATTTCAAAATCGAGAACCTCGCCTTCGATGACCTCGAGCCGGGCCTGCTGGCGGATTGCCGCCTGCATGGCAAGACGATAGAGCTTTCTGTCGGCTTGCGTCCGCGGACCACGCACCGCCGGCCCTTTGCGGCGGTTGAGCAGCCGGAACTGGATGCCGGCCGCATCGGCGACGCGCCCCATCAACCCGTCCATGGCATCAATCTCGCGAACCAGATGGCCCTTGCCGAGGCCGCCAATCGCCGGATTGCAGGACATCACGCCGATCGTGTCGAAGCGCAGCGTCACCAGCGCCGTTCTGGCGCCAGCCCGCGCGGCGGCGCTTGCAGCCTCGCACCCAGCATGGCCGCCGCCCACCACAACCACATCGTAGCGATTGGTCATTTGTATATTCCGATTCAAATCTGCCGACACATGTGCCCACAGCCACATGCTGTCAAGAACACTGCTCGTTTCACGTGAAACAATGTAGCGGTATCGGCGCCTGGTGTTTCACGTGAGTCACGGCATTGGTCCCTTCGGTGGCGCAGAACATCGGCGGGACGGCGAAGGAGCGCCGTCGCTCGCCTTCCGCCACCGTTGCTTGCAATGTTTCACGTGAGTCATTTGCCGATACAGAACTGCGAAAAGATAACGTCCAGCATATCCTCGACATCGACCGCCCCGACGATTCGTCCAAGCCGATCCGCTGCCAGGCGCAGTTCCTCGGCCCGTAGCTCCTGCCCGCGATGACCACTGGCCACTGCTGCGACCAGGAAGCGTTTCGTCTCGTTGAGCAACTCGACGTGCCGCAGCCGCGACGGTAGGATATCGCCGGCCTTGCCGATCTGCGCTGCGGCACGACGCCCGATCTCGTCCAGCAATTCGGCCAGACCCGTGCCGTCCCGCGTCGAGATGGCGAAATCATAGTGCGCCGTGGGCGAGGGTGACTTGCCCCCCAACAGGTCAATTTTTGTTCCGACCCTCAGCGCCGGCATGTCGCCCGGCCGCATACCGATCGCGACTGGCTCCGCCAGATCCTCCAGCAGCAGCAGCAGATCAGCGCTGTGCGCCTTGGTCCTGGCCTTCTCTATGCCAATCGCCTCGATCTTGCCGGGCGCCTCGCGCAGACCGGCGGTGTCGGTTACCCTGACCCGCACCCCTTCCAGGTCCAGCACCACTTCTAGCAGGTCGCGGGTCGTGCCGGGCTCGTCGGTGACGATGGCCGCTTCGCGCCGCGCCAAAGCGTTGAACAGGCTGGACTTGCCGGCATTCGGCGCGCCAAGGATCACGACTTCGAATCCGTCGCGGATGATTTCGGCGGCACGAAAGCCGGCGACATGGCGCTCGATTTCGTCGATCATGGCCTGAACATCGGACCAGACCGTATCGGCGACCGAACCCGGCACGTCGTCCTCGTCGGCAAAATCGATCTCGGCCTCGATCATCGCCCGAGCGTGGATCAGCCGTCGGCGCCAGCCCAGATAGAGTTCGCTCTGCACGCCCTGAGCGTTGTGAACGGCAAAGCGCCGCTGCGCTTCGGTCTCGGCGTTGATGAGATCGGCCAGCGCCTCGGTCTCGACCAGATCGAGCTTGCCGTTGAGAAAGGCGCGGCGGGTGAATTCGCCAGGCTCGGCATGCCTGACGCCATCGAAGCCGGCGATCGTTTCCAGCATCCTCGCCACGACGGCGCGTCCGCCATGCACGTGGAACTCGGCGACGTCCTCGCCGGTGAAACTGTCGGGCCCCGCAAAGAAGACGACCAGGCCGCTGTCCAGCACCGATCCGTCGCGCGCCCGGAGCTTGCGACAGCTGGCCACGCGGTTCGGCACGGTCGATCCGGAAATCGTTTCGACAACGAATCGACTCTGCGGGCCGGAAAGCCGGATCACCGCAATGCCGGCCGGGAGGCGCCCGCTCGACAGCGCTACGATGGAGTCTTTCAAAATCATTTGCCCGCTCTGCCGAAGCGCCCTAGCTATGCCTGTTCAATCCGCCATCGAGTAGCGCCGTGACCTTGCCTGCACAAAACCTGCTTGCCGAAGAGGCCAGCCCCTATCTGCAGCAGCACAGCGGCAATCCGGTGCACTGGCGGCCGTGGTCGCCCGCCGCTCTGGCCGAAGCAAAGGCGCTCGAGCGTCCGATCCTGCTCTCTGTCGGCTACGCTGCGTGCCATTGGTGCCACGTCATGGCGCATGAGAGCTTCGAGAACGACGACGTCGCCGCCGTCATGAACCGTCTCTTCGTCAATATCAAGGTCGACCGCGAGGAGCGCCCCGACATCGACCAGATCTATATGGCGGCATTGTCCTCGATGGGCGAGCAAGGCGGCTGGCCGCTGACCATGTTCCTGACCCCGGACGGCAAGCCGTTCTGGGGCGGCACTTACTTTCCGCGCGAGGCCCGCTACGGCCAGCCGGGCTTCGTCCAGGTGCTGGAGGCGGTTGACAAGGCTTGGCGGGAGAAGAAAGAAAGCGTTAACCAAAGTGCCGACGGCTTGAGCACGCATGTCGAGACGCGGCTGGCGGGCAGCCATGCCAAGGCCGTGCTCGACCGCGGCATGCTGGCAAAGTTCGCCAACGGCATTGACGGCATGATCGACCGCGAGCTGGGCGGCCTGCGCGGCGCGCCGAAATTCCCCAACGCGCCGTTCATGCAGAGCCTCTGGTTGTCCTGGCTGCGCGACGGCACCGCATCCCACCGCGACGCCGTTCTCCTCAGCCTCGAAAAGATGCTGGCCGGCGGCATCTACGACCATATTGGCGGCGGCCTCAGCCGCTACTCGACCGACGCCGAATGGCTGGTGCCGCATTTCGAAAAGATGCTCTACGACAATGCCCAGCTCATCCGCTTGTGCAACTGGGCCTATGCGTCAACCGGCAAGGAATTATTCCGGCTGCGAATCGAAGAGACGATTGCCTGGCTGTTGCGCGAAATGCGGGTCGAGGGCGGTGCCTTTGCCGCCAGCCTCGATGCCGATAGCGAGGGCGAGGAGGGGTTGTTCTACACCTGGAGCAGGGATGAAATCGAGAACGCCCTTGGCTACGAATCAGCTTTGTTTTTCAAATACTTCACACTTGCCGATCCGCATGGCTGGGAAGGCAAGCCGATCATCCACCAAACCGAAGCCCAGCAAATACAAAGCGTCGTCGATCGTGACCTCCTGGTTCCGCTCAAGCAAAGGCTGCTGGCAGCGAGGGAACAGCGCGTTCGGCCCGGGCGTGACGGCAAGGCCCTGACCGACTGGAACGGCTTGACGATCGAAACCCTTGCTGAGGCCGGACGATCGCTTGGCCGATCCGACTGGATCGAAGCGGCGGAAGCGGCCTTTGCCGCCATTGCGGGCGCCGCCCGCGACGCCCGCCTGCCGCATTCCATGCTCGAGGAGAAGAAATTGTTTCCCGCGCTGTCGAGCGACTATGCGGCCATGGCCAATGCCGCCATCTCACTGTTCGAGGCGACCGGCAATCCCGACTATATCGATCGCGCCGGGAACTTCATTGAGCAAGTCGATCTCTGGCACCGGGACAGCGACAAGACCGGCTACTATCTGACCGCATCGGACAGCGCGGATGTGCCGATCCGCATCCGCGGCGATGTCGACGAAGCCATTCCTTCCGCTACCGGCCAGATCATAGAAGCCCTGGTCCGATTGTCGTCGCTTTTGGGCGATCTCGATCTCTGGGAAAAAGCCTGGACGGTCGCCGAGCATGCAGCCGGGCGGGCTGAGCACCAGGGCTATGGCCAGGCGGGTACAGTCAATGCCTGTACCTTGGCGTTCGAGCCGTTGAAGTTGGTGATCGTGGAGAGATCTGAGAATCCAAGGCTTGTTCCGGTTGCGAATCGAAATCCGGACCCGCGCCGGGTGGACATCGTCGTGCCTGTCGGCTCGGCGACAAACCTGCCGACGCTGCCAGGCGGCGTCCTGCCACCAACCGAAAAGCCCGGCGCCTGGCTCTGCACCGGGCAGGTCTGCCTGCCAGTGATAACGGAAGCTGAGGAGCTGGAACGGATGCTGCGGCGGTGATGGACCTGGCGCTCCGTCCCTTCTCCCTTGCGGGAGAAGGTGGATTGGCGCGCAGCGCCGAGACGGATGAGGGGTTGGACGGAGTGCCGTCGCTGCCAAGCTGGAGCACCCGTCATCCGACCGAGCGTCGCTCGCCACCTGCTGCTCCCACAAGGAAGAAGGGAAGGCCCGCAACCCTACGTATTCATCGAATCGAAGAAATCCGCATTGGTCTTGGTCTGCTTGAGCTTGTCGATCAGGAACTCGATAGCGTCGGTTGTTCCCATCGGCGCCAGGATGCGGCGCAGCACGAAGATCTTCTGCAGGTCCTGGCGCGGAACCAGAAGGTCCTCCTTGCGGGTGCCGGACTTGAGGATGTCCATGGCCGGGTAGATGCGCTTGTCCGCCACCTTGCGGTCGAGCACGATCTCCGAATTGCCGGTGCCCTTGAACTCTTCGAAGATGACTTCGTCCATGCGGCTGCCGGTGTCGATCAGCGCGGTGGCGATGATGGTCAGCGAACCGCCTTCCTCGATATTGCGGGCAGCACCGAAGAAGCGCTTCGGGCGCTGCAGCGCGTTGGCGTCGACACCGCCGGTCAGCACCTTGCCGGATGACGGCACGACGGTGTTGTAGGCGCGGCCGAGGCGGGTGATCGAATCCAGCAGGATGACGACGTCGCGGCCGTGCTCGACGAGGCGTTTGGCCTTCTCGATGACCATTTCGGCAACCTGGACGTGGCGAACCGCCGGCTCGTCGAAGGTCGAGGAGACGACCTCGCCCTTCACCGAGCGCTGCATGTCGGTGACTTCCTCCGGCCGCTCGTCGATCAGAAGCACGATCAGGTAGCATTCCGGGTGGTTGGTAGTGATCGAATGGGCGATGTTCTGCAACAGCACCGTCTTGCCGGTGCGCGGCTGCGCCACGATCAGGGCGCGCTGGCCCTTGCCGAGCGGCGCCACCAGGTCGATGACGCGCGCCGAAATATCCTTGGAGGTCGGAACCTCCATCTCCATCTTCAGCCGCGAGGTCGGATAAAGCGGCGTCAGATTGTCAAAATGGATCTTGTGGCGGATTTTTTCAGGGTCGTCGAAATTGATCGTGTTGACCTTGAGCAGCGCAAAATAGCGCTCGCCCTCTTTCGGGCTGCGGATCGGCCCTTCGACCGTATCGCCGGTCTTCAGTGAGAACCGCCGGATCTGCGATGGTGAAATGTAGATATCGTCGGGGCCTGGCAAATAGTTGGCATTGGCGGAGCGCAGGAAGCCAAAACCGTCCTGCAGCACTTCGACGACGCCGTCGCCGATGATCTCGATATCCTGGGTCGCCAGTCTCTTCAGGATCGCGAACATCAGCTCCTGCTTGCGCATGACGCTGGCGTTCTCGACCTCGAGCGATTCCGCATAAGCGATCAGCTCTGGTGGTTTCTTGTTCTTGAACTCTGTGAGCTTCATTTCTTGCATCATTAGACGGACTCTGAGTAAGCTTTGGGAAAAATATCGGCGGGATGCGACAAATGCCGGGCGCGGCCGAAGCGATAAATGGGCGGCGCATGACGGGAAGGAAGACCCGTCTTTTATCGTCGGTCGGTTGAAAGAGCAAGCCGCCTTTTGCGGGCAACCGAGGACGTCAGAACGGTTTTACGATAACCAGGACGACGATGACGATCATCAGCAATGTAGGGATCTCATTGACGATCCGCCAGTGCCTTGCCGATTTTTCATTGCGGTCTTCGGCAAATTTGCGGACGGCGCCGGCGAGATAGCCATGCACGGCCGACAGACCAACCACCGCAGCGATCTTGGCATGCAGCCAGCCGCCCTGAAAACCAAAGCCCTTCCAGGCGAGCCACAGGCCGAATGCCCAGGTAATCACCATTGCCGGATTGATGATGCCGCGCAGCAGGCGGCGCTCCATCACCTTGAAAGTCTCCGACTGGACGGAGCCTTTTTCGGCATCGGCATGATAGACCAGCAAGCGCGGCAGATAGAGCATACCCGCCATCCAGGAGATGACGGCAATCACATGGATCGCCTTCGCCCACGGATAGAAATCATCGGGCCCTAAGAGAAACAGCAACCCGGCCAGCACGAGAAAGATGGCGATCGCGATTGCCGCGCGGCGCATAGCGCCCTTACCGGTGTTAGTGCCGTTCGCATTGTCTGCGCCCATCATCGTCACGAGGCGCTCCGCACCAGTTTCACCATCTGCTCGACATGCGCCAGCGGCGTCTCCGGCGTGATGCCGTGGCCGAGGTTGAAGATCAGTGGTCTGTCGCCCAGCGCCTTCAGGATCGCCGCTACGCCGTCGGCAAGCGCCTTGCCGCCGGCTACAAGCCTCAGCGGATCGAGATTGCCCTGCACGGCGCCGTCGCGCTGCAATTCCTTCGCCGTCGACAAGGGCACAGTCCAGTCGAGGCCCAGCCCGGTCACGCCGGTCTTCTGGCGATAGCTTCGATAGTGATCTCCCGCGCCCTTGGGAAAGCCGATGATCGGAACATTGGGATGGACAGCCTTCACTTGCCGGACGATCTCGGCCACCGGCTCGACGCAGAACAATTCGAAAGACGCTTCGTCGAGCACGCCTGACCACGAATCGAAGATCTGCACCACATCGGCGCCGGCTTCGATCTGGCGGATCAGATAGGCAGCCGAATGATCGGCGAGCACCTTCAGCAGCCGAAGAAAGGCCGCCGGCTCGCGATAGGCGAACAGCCTGGCCGGCGCCTGATCGGGCGTACCGTGGCCGGCAATCATGTAGGTCGCCACTGTCCAGGGCGCACCGCAGAAGCCGATCAGCGTCGTTTCATCGGGCAGTCTGGCGCGCAATCGCCGCACCGTCTCGTAGACCGGCTCGAGATTCACGTGAAACGTTTCGCCGTCGAGAGCCTCGATCTCCACAGCCGTGATCGGCGTCAGCAGCGGGCCGCGTCCTTCCTCGAAGCGCACCTCGCGGCCTAGCGCATGCGGAACGACAAGGATGTCGGAAAACAGGATCGATGCGTCGAAGCCGAAGCGTTCGATCGGCTGCAGCGTCACTTCGACGGCGAGATCCGGGTCGTAACAAAGATCGAGGAAGGATCCGGCCCGCCTCCTCGTCTCCCGGTATTCCGGCAGATAGCGGCCGGCCTGGCGCATCATCCAGACCGGTGGCGGAAACGCCGTCTTGCCTCTCAACACGTCCAGCACGATCCGGTCTTGAGGCATTGAGCGCTAGCCTTTCCAGGCTTCCCTATAATTAAATATTCTATGTTTAGGAATCTTATGATTCTAAGAGTCTGTTGGTTGTGGTGGTTGTCCCCTGTCCCGCTTTGCCCTGGAAAAGACCAGCCAGCATATTGTCGCGCGCTTCTCCAGCGGGATTGCAGGACTTTGTGGAAAACCGCGAATTTACGACTGGAGTCAATGCGTTGCCGCCACGCCAGGGAAATTGCCCCTGTGGATGAAGCGAAGGCAAAAAGCTCCGTCCCCGGACTTGTCCCCAACCGCCCGGAGAAGCCGACAGCACATCGAATTGTGGACAAACCGGCATCTGATACAGTCGCTTTGCGGTGGCCGAGTTTTCCGCCCGGCTTATCCACATCGGCCCACAGCCCGGAATGTATCCTGTGAACAAACCGCAAAGCTTCTTTCATCTTCACCTGATTTCCGACGCGACCGGCGAAACGCTGCTGGCTGCCGGCCGCGCGGCTTCCGCGCAATACAAGGATGCGCGCGCCATCGAACATATCTATCCGCTCATTCGCACCGAAAAGCAGGTGACGAAGGTGTTCGAGGACATCGAAGAGGAGCCAGGCATCATCCTCTACACGGTGGTCGACCAGAAGCTTGCCCGCGGCATCGACGAACGCTGCGCGGCCATGGGCCTGCCTTGCGTCTCGGTGCTGGAACCGGTGCTGACGGTGTTCCAGTCCTATCTCGGCACGCCTGCCGGCCGACGCGTCGGTGCCCAGCATGTGCTGGACGCCGAATATTTCCGCCGCATCGACGCGCTCAACTTCACCATGGAGCATGACGATGGCCAGCTGCCGGCCAATATGGATGATGCCGACATCGTGCTCGTCGGCATCTCCCGCACCTCGAAGACGCCGACCAGCATCTATCTCGCCAATCGCGGCATCAAGACCGCCAACATCCCGATCGTGCTCGGCGTGCCGGTGCCCGAAAGCCTGGTCAATGCCACGCGGCCGCTGATCGTCGGCCTGGTCGCCACTGCCGAACGGATCTCGCAGGTGCGGCAGAACCGCATTCTCGGCACCAGCGCCTACGAACCGACCGACTATGTCGACCGTGCCGCGATCGCCGAAGAGCTTGCCTATGCCCGCCAGATATGCACGCGGCATGGCTGGCCGATGATCGACGTCAGCCGCCGTTCGATCGAGGAGACAGCGGCGGCCATCGTTGCCCTGCGCGGCAAGACGCGGTAGGGCATGTCGATATTCAGGTGATGCCGGCCTGCGAACGGCGGTTTCCTGCGCTTCCGGTACTCACGGACCCAAATGTCCGCTCCGTTCCGGTTCTCGGAACCCACCATTCTCGACTCGGCCTGACCTGAATCTCGACACACCCTAGTGAGCGCCAGGAAACGGGCGAAAAAAATGGCCGAAAAAATCATCCTTGCCTCGGGCAGCCCGTTCCGCAAGGCGCTGCTCGTCAATGCCGGCGTCACTGTCGAAGCGGTTCCGGCTTCTGTCGATGAGCGCGCGCTGGAGGCGCCGCTGCAGAATAGTGGCGTGTCGCCGGAGGACGTCGCCCTGGTGCTCGCCGAAGCCAAGGCCACCGAAGTCAGCGAGCGCAAGCCCGGCGCCCTGGTGCTCGGCTGCGACCAGACGCTGTCGCTCGGCGACGAGTTGTTCCACAAGCCGGCCGACATGGAAGGGGCGCGCCGTCATCTGCTGGCGCTGTCGGGCAAGACGCATCATCTCAACAGCGCCGTCGTGCTCGCCCGTGACGGCCAGGTTCTGTGGCGGCATGTCGGCATCGCCAGTCTGACCATGCGCAAGCTCGATCCGGCCTTCATCGGCCGCCATCTGGCGCGCGTCGGCGCCAAGGCGTTGTCCAGCGTCGGCGCCTACCAGATCGAAGGCGAAGGCATCCAGCTATTCGAAAAAATCGAAGGCGACTATTTTACCATTGTCGGCCTGCCACTCTTGCCGGTGCTGGCCAAGCTGCGTGAGTTCGGAGCGATCGATGGCTGAGGCCTCGAAAAAAGCCTTCGTCACCGGCCACCCGATCGCCCATTCCAGGTCTCCGAAGATCCACGGCCATTGGCTGGCGAAATACGGCATCGACGGTGTCTACGAGGCCATTGACGTTGCACCGGAGGCCTTTGCCGAATTCCTGCAGACGCTGCAGGCACAAGGCTATCGCGGCGGCAACGTCACCATCCCGCACAAGGAAGCCGCCTTCGCTTTGGCCGAGCGGCGTGACGCCGACGCCGAACAGATCGGTGCGGTCAATACGCTGTGGTTCGAGAATGGCGAATTGTGGGGCGGCAACACCGATGCCCATGGCTTTGCCGCCAATCTGGACGAATATGCACCGGGCTGGGCGGCCAACGGCCCCGCCGTGGTGCTCGGTGCCGGCGGCGCCGCGCGCGCGGTCATCCATGCGCTGAAGCAGCGCGGCATCAACGACGTCCGCATCGTCAACCGGACGCTTGCGAGGGCGCAGGAGCTGCGCGACCGCTTCGGTGCCGGCGTCTCCGCCCATGGCATGGCGGCGACCGGCGAATTCCTCGAAGATGCCGGCCTGCTGGTCAACACGACTGCGCTCGGCATGCATGGCAATGAAGGCCTGTCCGCGGATCCGGGCAGACTGCCGGACCGCGCCATCGTCACCGACATCGTCTACGTGCCGCTGGAGACGCCGCTGCTTGCCACCGCCAAAGCGCGCGGCCTGAGAACCGTCGATGGGCTCGGCATGCTGCTGCACCAGGCGGTGCCCGGCTTCGAGCGCTGGTTCGGCATCAGGCCAGAAGTCACCGCCGAACTGCGGCAAATAGTTATTGCCGATATCGGCGCGATAAAATGATCGTGCTCGGCCTCACCGGATCGATCGGCATGGGCAAATCGACCACGGCCAAGATGTTTGCCGAAGCCGGCGTGCCGGTCCATGATTCCGACGAGGCTGTGCATCGCCTTTATGCTGGCAAGGCCGCGCCCTTGGTCGAGGCGGCCTTTCCCGGCACCACCAGATCCGGTGCGGTCGACCGCGCGGCACTGGCGGCGCGGGTGCTCGGCGACGCCCCCGCGCTGAAACGGCTGGAAGCGATCATCCATCCGCTGGTCCGCGCCGATGCCGATGCGTTCCTGGCTGAAAATCGTGCCGCCGGCGCGCCGCTTGCCGTGCTCGATATACCGCTGCTGTTCGAGACCGGCGGCGGGAACCGCGTCGACAAGGTCGTGGTCGTCACCGCGCCGCCTGAAGTTCAGCGCGCCCGCGTGCTGGCGCGGCCGGGCATGAACGAGGAGAAACTGGCGTCGATCCTGGCCAGGCAGGTTCCCGACGCCGAAAAGCGCCGGCGCGCCGACTTTGTCATCGACACTGGTCAGGGCTTTGACGCCGCTCGCGCGGCCGTCAAGGCCATCATCGCCGAACTAGTCGTGGATAAGGCAGCCAGGCCTGGTTAAGAGGCTTGCAGACCCACATTAGTTGTTGCCATTTTGTTCCTGGTGTGATTCGGCTAGAATGATGCCGGCACCAGTGGACTGATTCGATGCGTGAGATCATCTTCGATACGGAAACCACCGGCCTCGACACGCGCGAGGACCGCGTCATCGAGCTTGGCGGCGTCGAGTTGATCAACCGTTTCCCGACCGGCCGAACCTTCCACAAATATATCAACCCGCAAGGCCGCCAGATCCATCACGAGGCGCAGGCCGTGCACGGCATCAGCGCCGCCGATCTCGTCGGCAAGCCGACTTTCATGGAGATCGCCGAGGAGTTTCTGACCTTCATCGACGGCGCCAAACTGGTCGCGCACAATGCCGGCTTCGACATCGGCTTCCTCAATCTCGAATTCGGCCGGCTTGGCCATCCGGCCATCGATCCGGGACGGATCGTCGACACGCTGGCGCTGGCGCGCCGCAAGCATCCGATGGGCCCCAATTCGCTCGACGCGCTCTGCCGCCGCTATGGCATCGACAACGGCCGCCGCACCAAGCACGGCGCGCTGCTCGATTCGGAATTGCTGGCCGAGGTCTATATCGAGCTCATCGGTGGCAAGCAGGCAAGCCTTATCCTCGACAGCATCCTGACTCCGACGGGCGGCAGGCAGAATGTCGAAGACATCGATATTTCGATCGGCGTCAGGCCGATTGCCTTGCCGTCGCGCCTGACCGACGCCGAGCGCACCGCGCACGCGGGCATGGTTGGCACATTGGGCGAGAAGGCGCTCTGGCTGCGGGTTGAGGCGAGCTAAGACGTCTGCGTAGTAAATGCAGAAAGCCGTTCTGTAGCGATCCGTCACACCCCCCTCTGTCCTGCCGGACATCTCCCCCGCAAGGGGGGAGATTGGCAGCTTCAGCGCTCCGCTCACTCCTGCGGCCTGCAGCGTGGAGATTGGCGAAAGCCGGGATGATAGCCGATCTCCCCCCTTGCGGGGGAGATGTCCGGCAGGACAGAGGGGGGCGCTGTCCCGCCGACGTCTCAAACAAAAAACCCGGCGCAAGGCCGGGTTTGTCAAACGCTGGCGAGACAGCCGCGCTCAGCTCACCTTGACCTTGGCGGCAGCCTGGTCCTCTGCCAGCTTCTGCTGGAACATCTGCGCGAAATCGATCGGGTCCAGCATCAGCGGGGGGAAGCCGCCGTTGCGTGTTGCCTCGGCAATGATCTGCCGCGCGAACGGGAACAGCAGCCGCGGGCATTCGATGAACAGGATCGGCAGCATGTGCTCCTGCGGGAAGCCGCTGATGGCGAAGACGCCGCCATAGACCAGTTCGACATTGAACAGCACTTCCTGGTCGAACGACGCTTTTGCGTTCAGCGTCAAATTGACGTCGAACTGCTTGTCCGAAAGCGGGTTGGCGTTGACGTTGACGTTGATGGCGATGCCGGGAGCCTTGTCGCGACCGCGCAACGAGTTCGGTGCACCGGGGCTTTCGAAGGACAGGTCCTTCACATATTGCGCAAGCACGTTGAGCGAAGGCTGCGCCGCATTTCCATTACCGTTGGCTGCGCCGGTCGGCGCGTCGTCGTTGCTGGCCATAAGCTGTGGTCCTTTTGCCTGGGCAGCGTTGCTGACCGGATTGAAATTCGGGCGTTCGCTATCATGGCCGGCCCGACAAGACAAGTTTGCAAAAGACGCTGGTTGCTTTGCGGCTACTCGTCCTTGAGGCGGCGCCAGGGAGAATCCGGTCCGCGCGTATGGTTGTCGGCACGCGAATAGTCGCCGTCGTCGAGATCGATGATCTTGCCGCGTTGCCTTGCCCGCAAACCACTGCTGAAATCGGTGGCCAGCACGATGCGGCCTTTCAGCATCCGCCAGGCAAGATCGCGCACTGGCGGCAGGAACAGCAGAATGCCGAAAATATCCGAGATGAAGCCGGGGATGATCAAAAGGATCGCGGCCAGCACGATCATGGCGCCATGCGCAAGCTGGCCGCTCGGATCACGCCCGGCGTCCATTTCGGCACGTACCCTGGCCATGACGCCAAAACCCTGGTGTCGAAGGAGCAAGGCGCCGGCGACGCTCGAGGCCAGCACCAGCCCGACCGTCGCCAGCGCGCCGATCTGGCGGCCGACAATCACGAAACCGGCTATCTCCAGCAGCGGAAGCGCGAGAATGAACAGGGGAAACAGCGAGATACGCAAATCTTGACCGATCGTTTCGATGTTTTGCCGGCCGGCGAGCAATCGCCGCTGGCACCAGAGCTGTTAGATAGGTATGGCTGCCTTTGATTTGAATGATTGCGCCATGCGTTCTATATGCTTTGGATACCGAACGCTATGTGATCGCGGCCCCTGCTTGGCCGCTGGTCCGGCCAAAGCAGGGATTGATCGGCGCAAGATATGGGCTTCTTCGACTTCGGCACGATTTTCTTTCTGATTGCGGCGGTGGTGATCTTCTTCCAGCTGCGCAACGTGCTTGGCCGACGCACGGGAAACGAGCGCCCACCCTTCGATCCATATACGGCAGCGCGCAAAAACGACAAGGATGCCGCCCAGAAACCCGAGAACGTGGTTTCGCTGCCGCGCAAGCGCCTGACAGGAGAGCCGGCGGCCGACACCTATGCGGCGATCGATGCCTTTGCCAAGCCCGACACCGATCTCAACCGGGGCCTGCGGGCGATCAAGGACAATGATCCGACGTTCGACCCGAAGACCTTCGTCGACGGCGCAAAGATGGCTTATGAGATGATCGTCATGGCCTACGCCGATGGCGACCGCAAAACCTTGAAGAACCTTTTGTCGCGCGAGGTCTACGACGGCTTCGTCGCGGCCATCGGCGACCGTGAGGCGAAAGCCGAAAAGATCCAGTCCTCCTTCGTCGGCATCGACAAGGCCGACATCGTTTCGGCCGAGATGAAGGGCAGCGAGGCGCACATCACGCTGCGCATTGTCAGCGAGCTGATTTCGGCGACCCGCGACAAGGCCGGCGCTGTCATCGACGGCGATCCCGAGACCGTCGCCGAGGTCAAGGATGTCTGGACCTTCGCCCGCGACACGCGCTCGCGCGATCCGAACTGGAAGCTCGTCGCCACCGAAGAAGAAGACTGAGCTGGACGGCGGCGGAGGCTGTCGTGTCGCTTTCTCGAGCCTTCAGCGAAAAATCCTTTGGCGAATTGCCGGGCTGGGGCGAGGACGACCATCTCCCTGCCTTTGACGCCTTTCGCCGCTCGGCCTTTCATATCCTGACCAAACCCTACCGCTCCGGCGCGCTCGGCGTCGACTACAATGGCTTTGCCGATGCCTATGCCGAAGCGCGTACCGTTTCGTTGCCGAATCGGTTGCAG
The DNA here is from genome assembly GCF_040322515.1 of Mesorhizobium sp. M0136. Classification (NCBI taxonomy): domain Bacteria; kingdom Pseudomonadati; phylum Pseudomonadota; class Alphaproteobacteria; order Hyphomicrobiales; family Phyllobacteriaceae; genus Mesorhizobium; species Mesorhizobium sp. M0136. Next base: position 164,266 of record NZ_JAMYTP010000012.1, on the reverse strand, counting down.
GCACGAAGCTTTTTCGAGCGCCATTTCGTTCCGGCCCGTATCGATGCCGAAGATGGTGGTCCGGGCCTGGTAACCGGCTTTTATGAGCCGGAGGTCGAAGCCTCGCCGGTGCGCACGGAACGATTTTCGGTGCCGTTGCTGGCGCGCCCGGCCGACCTGGTCGACATCGACGACGGCAATCGTCCTTCCGGCTTGGATCCTTATCTCGCCTTCGCTCGTGCGGCGCCGAACGGCCCGGTCGAATATTTCGACCGCGGCGAGATCGAACGCGGCGCGCTTGCCGGAAAAGGGCTGGAAATCGCCTGGCTCGCCGACAAGGTCGACGCCTTCTTCATTCACGTGCAGGGCGCGGCACGGCTCAACATGACCGATGGCAGGCTTCGCCGCGTCACCTATGCCGCCAAATCCGGCCAGCGCTTTACCGGACCGGGTAAGATCCTGAGCGAGGAAGGCGAGATCCCGCTGGAGAAAGTGACGATGCAGTCGATCCGTGCCTGGTTCAAGGCGCATCCGGAGCGCGTCGACGAGACCCTGTGGCGCAACCGCTCCTATATCTTCTTCCGCGAGACGGGCGTCGACGACCGGGAGCTCGGCCCGATTGCTGCCGCCAAGGTGCCGCTGACACCCGGCCGCTCGATCGCCGTCGACCGGCTGCTGCACACGTTCGGCACACCCTTCCATATAGATGCGCCGTCGCTGACCGTCTTCGACGGAAAACCGTTCCGGCGGCTGATGATCGCGCAGGACACCGGCTCGGCGATCACCGGGCCGGCCCGCGGTGATCTGTTTGCCGGGTCGGGCGATGCGGCCGGCGAGATCGCCGGCGTTATCCGCAACGCCGCCGATTTTTATGCGCTGATCCCCCGGCCGCTGGTTTCAGGAGCAGGCCGATGACCCGGCGCATCGACAGGCTGAGCGAGGACGACCGGGTGCTGTGGAACCTGGTGGCGCGCACGGCAAAACCGCTGAAGGGCAGAACCGCCGTCGAAATTCCACACGTTGGGCCGGAGATCGACGAGACCAGGCAGGCGCCGCCGCCGGCACAGGGCGCGGGCAATCCTGCCGCGGCCACAAAGCCGAAGGCGCAGCATGTCTCCCACGCACTCGACGAACCGACGCTGGACAAGCTGTCGAAGGGCCGGCTGCCGATCGAGGGCCGCGTCGACCTGCATGGCCTGACCCAGGACCAAGCCTATTCGCTGCTGTTTTCCTTCCTGTGCCGGGCGCATGCCGGCGGCATCCGCTACGTCCTGGTGATCACCGGCAAGGGCTCTTCGTCGGGCGGTGATGGCGTCTTGCGGCGCGCCGTGCCGTCATGGCTGTCGACACCCGCTTTCCGGCCCCTCGTCTCCAGCCACGACCATGCCGCCCGCAAACATGGCGGCTCGGGTGCGCTCTATGTCCGCTTGCGGCGGGCACGCTCATGAGGGCATGCCGATGAGGGACGCACCTATGAGGATGCATCCATGAAGGTGCGCTTGTGACCCCGTTCGGCGAAAAGCTTCGCGTGCTGCGAAACGAGCGCGGCGTCAGCCAGAAGGACATGGCCAAGGCGATCGGCGTCAGCGCAGCCTATCTCTCGGCGCTGGAACACGGCCGCCGCGGTGCGCCGAGCTGGACGCTGATCCAGAAGATCATCGGCTATTTCAACATCATTTGGGACGACGCCGAGGAACTGGCGCGGCTGGCCGAAACCTCGCATCCGCGCGTCAAGCTCGACACGTCGGGCCTTAGCCCGGCGGCGACCGAGCTTGCCAATCTCCTGGCCGACAACATTGAAAAGCTCGACGAAGCCGAGCTTCGCCGCATCATTGCGTCGATCCGCGCCGCGCTGGCACGGCCGAAATGAGTTGCGTTGTTACTGGACCGAGCCGACCAGAACCTGCTGGCCGCCGCGGATGGAGACCCAGCGGCCGGTATTGTCGATCGCCTGCCGCTTGAGGAAACGATAGCCGGTCTGGTCCCAGGGACGGACCTGGTCGGTCAGATTGTCAAGGATGTAGTCGCCCTTGTCGGTGCGCACCGTCAGCACGGCGTGGCCTTCGCCATCCGGCTTGCGCACGACGGTCATCAGCAGATCGGCAAACGAGACGCCCAGCCGGTTCAGCTCACGGCGCTTTTCCAGGACATAGTCCTCGCAATCGCCAACGCCCTTGTCGGGATAGGCCCAGACCTCATCCTTGCCGTAGATGTCGAAGTCGCTCTCCGGCTTGACGGCGGCGTTGACCTTTGCCGTGACGCTGAGCAGCTTGCGCCACAGCGAGCCGGTCAGGCTGGCGGGCGACAGATCCTTCGGGCGGATCGAGCATTCGGAGGCGTAGCTCTTGCAGAAATCATAATGGCCGATCGGCTGCGAGGTCGGGCCACCCGTTATCATCGGGCCGGCCGCCGAGGCCGAACTGGCCCAACCTGCCGCCACAGTAAGTCCGGCCAGCGCGCACAGGCGCAGCGTTCTCGCCATTGGTGAGGAAATCATTGTCCCCGCTTGTCCCTTGTTATTAACGAAACGTTAAGGGGTATTTACAGTCCGTGTCAATTATGAGGATGGATTGATTTTTGCGGCATGGTTACCCGCGTGGCGCCAACGCGACTATTGTGCAACAGGTCGACCCGCCGCACGGCCGCGCCAACCGATGATTTTGGCATAGACCGACCTGATGCGGATTGACGGGCATCATCACTGGTCGCCTATTTCTTGCCGGTCCTGACCAGCTTGGGCTTCACCGCAACACGGTTCTGACGGCCGTAGCTGGTGATGAAGTCGACGATGCGCGGCACGATTTCGGAACGGAAGCGCGAGCCGTTGAACACACCATAATGGCCGACCGCAGGCTGCATGTAATGGGCGTGCCGGTCGGCCGGGATGTTGATGCACAGATCGTGCGCGGCCTTGGTCTGGCCGAGGCCGGAGATGTCGTCGTTCTCGCCCTCGACCGTAAACAGGGCGACATTGCGGATCGCCGAAGGGTCGACCGCCACGCCGCGATGCCTCATCGTGCCCTTGGGCAAGGCCTGGCGGACAAACACGGTGTCGACGGTCTGCAGGTAGAATTCCGCCGTCAGATCCATCACCGCCAGATATTCGTCGTAGAACTCGCGGTGCTTCTCGGCATTGTCACCGTCATGCTTCACCAGATGCATGAAGAAGTCCTTGTGGGCGGTGATGTGGCGGTCGAGGTTCATGCTCATGAAACCCGAAAGCTGCAGGAAGCCGGGATAGACCTCACGGCCGAAGCCCGGCACCGGCCAGGGCGCGCGCATGATGACGTTGTCGCGGAACCAGTCGATGCCCTTTTCCTGCGCCAGCAGATTGACCGCCGTCGGATTGCGGCGCGTGTCGATCGGCCCGCCCATCAGCGTCATCGTCGAGGGCACGAACGGATCACCCTTGGCTTCCATCAGTGCCGCCGCCGCCAGCATCGGCACCGAAGGCTGGCACACCGCCATCACATGGGTGTCGGGGCCCAGCGCATGCAGCATGTCGACGATGTAGTCGATATAGTCGTCAAGATCGAAGCTGCCGTCGGCCAGCGGCACCATGCGGGCGTCGACCCAGTCGGTGATATGCACGTCGGCATAGGGCAGCATCGCCTCCACCGTGCCGCGCAGCAGCGTCGCGTAGTGGCCCGACATCGGCGCGACGATCAACAGCTTCGGATCCGGCCGGCGCCCGGCAGGAACCGCCCGCTCGAAACGAACCAGGTTGCAGAACGGCCGCGACCAGACGGTGCGTTCGCTGACCTCGACGTTTTTCCAGTCGACCACGGTCTTGGTCAGGCCGAATTGCGGCTTGCCGTAGCGGCGCGTCGTGCGCTCGAACAGTTCGGCCGTTGCCGCAACCGAGCGGCCCCAGGACGTGTGTGAGACCGGATTGAGCGGATTGGAGTAGAACAGGCGCACCGCATCGGCATAGAGGCGCGCCGGCTGCAAGGCGGCGTGGTTCAGTTCGTAGAGCTGGTAGAACATCGAGAACCCCGCTGCCGACTGCGATCGAAGGGCCGACGAGCAGCGCCGAGCCTTGAATGCTTTGCGGGGAAGTTAGCAACAATCTGCTGCGATGCAATACGTCAATCTGCGTGATTTATGCTCGTTCTTTCGTCCAAGGCATTGAGAATCCGCCTGGAAGGGCAACAGCCGGCTCAATGTGCACATGCGAAGTGCACCTGCGAAGGCCAGGCAAGGGCACGGCTATTGGGAAGATCGTTGGAGGCGGCGTCCGGCCGTGGCGGCCGGACCGTTAGACCCGTGCCATGCAGACAGCGGTATGGCCCGAGCTGATGAAGCCAAGCTGACTGGCTGCGCCCTTCGACAGATCGAGCATCCGGCCCCTGATAAAGGGGCCGCGGTCGTTGATGCGCACGACGACGCTGCGGCCATTGTTGCGATTGGTCACCTTCAGCTTGGTGCCGAACGGCAGGCTGCGATGCGCGGCGGTCAGCGCCGACGGGTTCATGCGCTCGCCGGAAGCGGTTCTGGAATGCAGTGAGTACCAGGAGGCACGACCGCACTGAGCGGCGGCGCTGGTGGCGGATGCGCCGACCGTCAGGCCGGCCGCAATCGTGGCCGCGACGAGCGCGGCCTGATAGCTTTTCTTCATGCTTGGGGTTAGCTCCGTTGACAGACCCAAGCCGTTAGGTGCCGAACAAGGCAGCAAATGCGGCAATGATCTGTCGGTTCCATGGCAATGTTACACGTTTGGAGTCGGCGCGAAACAATTTGTCAGAGACTTTCTGCAGCGAGGCGCAGCTTCTTTGATGATGTCTGCGCCGATCTCCGGGCGTCTTGCACAAGATCAGAGATTAGCATCCAAGTAGAAGTTGGTGTAATCGAGCAGCGTCTTCTCGCTGTTTCATTCCGGCCGGAACGCGGTTTATGATCGACTTGGAACGGAGTTCTAGCGATGAGATTGATCAAAAATCTGCTGGCCTTGATTGTGCTCGCCATCGGCGTGCTGTGGACGTTGCAAGGCATCGGCGTTATCGGCGGCAGCTTCATGACCGGCCAGTCGCAATGGCTCTATGTCGGCATCGTCACCGCGCTGGTCGGCTTGGCCGGCCTGGCCTGGGCGAACCGTTCGCGCGTTTGAGCAGGCGTCGATCCTCAGGCTCCCGCCAGAGCGCCACAGCGTACCCGTGGCGGCCGGGTCACCGCGACCAGTATTGCCAGCCCCAGTAGAAACTTTCGTCGCGCGGCGGCAGGCGGTTGCGCTCCGCGTCCAGTTGCACCGGCGTTTTGCGTTCGCCGTCAGGCGGCTGTTTGTCCCCGGCCTTGATCAGGCGGAGCCAATGGCCGAAATGCGCGAACAATACAGCGATGGAATGGGGCATTGTCGGTCACTCCCGCCCTGCCCACGGGACGAGCACCCGCTCGATCCTGCGGATGATGAATTCGAGCACGAAGGCAATGGCCGCGATCACCAGTATGCCCATCACCACCACGTCGGTGACGAGGAACTGGGCAGCGGACTGGATCATGAAACCGAGCCCGCGCGTCGCGGCCACCAGCTCGGCGGCGACCAGCGTCGACCAACCGGCGCCAAGCGCGATGCGCAGACCGGTCAGGATCGAGGGCAGCGCGCTGGGCAGGGTGACGTGCCGGATCACTTGGCGCTGCGTGGCGCCAAGCGAACGCGCTGCATTGATGCGTTCCTGCGAGACGCCGCGAACACCCGATGCCGTCGACAGCGCAACCGGTGCCAGCATGGCAACGGCAATCACCAGGATCTTGGACGGCTCGCCAATGCCGAACCAGATAATGATCAGCGGCAGATAGGCGAGCGGCGGGATCGGCCGCAGGAATTCGAGCAGCGGATCGAAGAGGCCACGCCCGATCGTGCTGACGCCGATAGCCAGCCCGATGGGAACGCCGACGACGATGGCGACGATCAGCGCTGCAAACACGCGCCACAGGCTGGCGGCGATATGCTGGAGCAGCGTCGCGTCGACAAAGCCGTCACGGGCGACGACGACAAATTTGTTCCAGACTGCCACAGGCGACGGCAGGAAAACCGGCGACACCAATTGCAGGCGGGCCGATACCGTCCACACTGCCAGCACCATCAGAATGGTGATCGCGCTAACCACGCGGGCCGAAACGCGGCTGCGTCTCGGCCGCGGCCGCGACCATGGCACCGACAGCGCGTCGGCTCCGTCGTCGACCTTGGAGCGCCGCGGCCGCTCGGTATAGGAGGTAACGGTCATGCTGCCTCCCCTTCGAAGATCGCGTCGGTCAGCTCGCCGCGCGCCGCGGCGAAGGCGGGATCGGCCTTGATGCTGCGAATGGCCTCGCCGGCTGCATAGCGCCGGCTGAAACCGGCCTCGAAACTCCGCACCACCCGGCCAGGGCCGGGAGCGAGCACAATGATGCGGGTGGCGAGCACCAGCGCTTCATCGATGCCGTGCGTGACCATCAGCACGCCGACCTGGCTTGCCGTCCACAGATCGAGCAGCGTTGTCTGCATGCGTTCGCGTGTCAGCGCATCGAGTGCGCCCAGCGGTTCGTCGAGCAGCAGGAATTGCGGCTCGGCTGCCAGCGCCCGGGCCAGGCCGACGCGCTGGCGCATGCCGCCGGAAAGCTCCCAGATGCGCTTGTCGCCGGCGCCGTCGAGCTTCACCAGCGCCAGAAGGTCGTCGGCAGTCCGCCCCCGTTCGGCAGCCCCGACACCGCGCAGCCTGAGAGCAAAGGCGACATTTTCGCGCGCGGTCAGCCACGGAAACAGTGCGTCGTTCTGGAACACGACGGCGCGGTCCGAGCCTGGCGCCGTGATCGGCCTGCCGCCTATCGTGGCGCTTCCGCGCACAGGCTGGACCAGGCCCGCAGCGACGTTGAGCAGCGAGGTCTTGCCGCAGCCGGAGCGGCCGACCAGGACAACGAAGTCATCCTTGGCGATGTCAAGCGACACGCGTTCGACGGCCGGCGCCGGCTGACCGTCATAATGAACCGAGACTTGGTCGAGCACGAGATGCGTCATGTGGGGTCGCCGATATTGTAAACCTGCCAGCCCCGAAGCCGTTCCTCGTCAGCGGCTCCGGGTCAGGCAACGCGCGTGTCAGGGAAGAGAGGACGCGCGTATTGAGCCGCCGCTAATTCGAGGCCAGCGCCTCGCCGACATATTTCGACGACACGTATTTCGAATAATCCGGCAAGACGGCATCAATCTTGCCCTGCTCCTTGAGGAAGGCCGATGTCGCCTCGACCGCCTTGACCGTGCCGCCACCGAGGAACTTGTCCGAGGCCTGCTCCTCGAGCGTCGGGAAGACATAGCCTCTCAGCAGTTGCGGCACGTCTTCGAGCTTGGCCCCGGTGATCCTGGCGATCTTGGCCGCTTGCGGCGAGGACACCGACCATTGATCCGGCTTGGCCAGGAAGTCGGCATAGGCAGCGCCCGTCACTTTGACGAAGTCGCGCACCGCTTCCGGGTTCCTTTCGGCGAAGTCGGTGCGCACGATCCAGGCGTCGAAGGTCGGCGCGCCCCAGGCTGCGACCTGCGAGGAATCCAGCACGACCTTGCCCGTCGTCTTGATCTGGCCGAGTGCCGGATCCCAGACATAGGCGGCGTCGATGTCGCCGCGCGCCCATGCCGCCGCGATCTCCGGTGGCCGCAGGTTGAGAATATCGACCGACTTCGGGTCGACACCCTCATGCTTCAGCGCGGCAAGCAGGCTGTAATGCGTCGTCGAAACGAAGGGCACCGCCACCTTCTTGCCGGCAAGGTCGGCGGCCTTCTCGATGCCGGCGCCATTGCGGGCGACAAGGGCCTCGGATTCGCCGATCAGCCCGACAATGAAGATTGTCTGGATGGGAAGCTCGCGGCTCGCCGCCGCCGCCAGCGGGCTCGAGCCGACATAACCGATGTCGACCGAACCGGAAGCGATGGCGGCGATCACGTCGGCGCCGGAATCGAATTTCCGCCAGTCGATTGCCGCCTTGGTCGCGCTCTCATAGGCGCCGTCGGCCTGCGGCACCTTCGAGGGTTCGACGACTGTCTGGTAGCCGATAGTGATCTTGAGGTCCTGCGCATCGGCTGGGCCGAGAAAGACGGCACCTGCTAGAGCCGCCGAGGACAAGAGAACGATACGTCGCGAAATGGTGGACATGAAAGGCTCCTTGGAAACGAGAAAAACCCGGATTGCGTTTCATAGTCACCTAACTCTATCGTTCTTGTAGAGTTAAATCCTTCCAATCGGCTCGGCCTTGTTAGAAAAAGTCGTCTGGCTAGGGCAGTTGCCCATTCGCACGGTTCTGGGTGATGGCCCGGGTGAGAACCAGCGTCCTTGCCCGGGAACCCCTTCCACGCCGTCCATGCCCACAACAAGGATTTTCCCGTTTTCACCCCTGCATCGGCAAACCCATGCCGCGAGTAGCCAAGAAATTGGAAACAAGTTCCCTGTGTTCGCGGTTAAGTCTAGTATCCTTATCGACATTGAAGGATTGGAGAGGACGATGATTGACGCCACCCTCCTTGTTGCCGTGCGCGGCATGCTTTGGCCTTCAAATTCAGGGGCAGAAGCGGTCGTCGGCATTCTCGCCGATCGGGACATTCCTGCCGCCGGCCAGGTTGCCGGTGTGCCATTCGCGGCGGCTCCTGTGCTCGCAAGGGCACAAGCCCCGACCAGAATGGCCATTGCGGCTTGAAAACGAAGCAAAATCAACGTTTCTCGGCTTGTATATCATGTCACTAGAATTTATCTGTAGTGACAGCTTGGACGCGGCGGGGAGGCACGCCAGGCGTTTCGCAACCGGTGGCCTTGCGCCATCGCATGACAGAGAAACGTTCGGGTTATGCTCACGAAAAAAGGTAAGTACGGCCTCAAGGCGCTCGTCCATCTGGCGCGCCTGCCGGTTGGACAGCTCGCCTTCGTCAACGACATCGCTACAGGAAACAATATTCCGAAGAAGTTCCTTGATGCCATTCTTGGCGAATTGCGCAATGCCGGGTTCGTCCAGAGCCGCAAGGGCAAGGACGGCGGCTATCGGCTGGCGCGCCCGGCGGACGAGATCAAGGTCGGCCACGTCGTGCGCGTGCTCGACGGGCCGCTTGCCCCCATTCCTTGCGCCAGCCGCACCCAGTATCAGCGCTGCGAAGACTGCAAAGAGGCGACATGCCAAGTCCGACACCTGATGCTGGAGGTCCGGCAGGCCATCGCCGAGGTGCTGGATCGGCGCAGCCTCGCCGAAATGCGCGATATCGTTGGCGACGAAGACTTTTCGGCGGCGTTGAAAATCCAGGCCTGAACCAATCTCTCCTGAGCCGGCGACGATCGCCAGCACAGCTGGTGTGCGTATGACCGGGCGCGTTACGCCAAATTCGATCATCATTGTCGGTGGCGGCGCCAGCGGCGTCGTGCTTGCGGCGCATCTGCTGAAGTCGCCCAATCCCGATCTCCGCGTCAGCCTGATCGAAAAACGCCCGCATTTTGGGCAAGGCATGGCCTATTCAACGCTGCTGTCGGCGCATGTGCTGAATGTCAGCGCGTCGGGCATGAGCGCCTATGCCGACGATCCGGGCAATTTCTTGCGCTGGCTGCTTGAACGCGGGATAGCGACGCCGGAACAGGCGCCGGTCTATGCACCGCGCAGCGTCTACGCCCGCTATCTCAAGGAGCTGCTCGACGAGCTCGAGACGCGTGAGCAGCAGACGGGCCGGCTGCGCCTGATCCGCGAGGAGAGCCTGTCGATCTCGCCGACCGCCTCCGGCGTCGAGGTGGCGCTGGCCAACGGCACCAGCGTGGTCGCGCATCTTGCCGTGCTCGCCACCGGGCATGACGAAGAGCCGGGGGCGGGGCAGGGGCATGCGATCAGAATGGGATCCGAGGCGGACACTGCGCTCGACCCCGAAGCCCAAGTCCTGGTGCTGGGCACCGGCTTGAGCATGGTCGATGCCTTCCTGTCGCTCGAGCAGCGCGGCCACCGCGGCGCGATCGTCGCGGTGTCGCGGCGCGGCCTGCTGCCTTCGCCGCATCGCAAGGGCAATCCGATCAAGCTCGACGTCGCCGACATTCCGCTCGGCACCCAGCTTTCCTATTTCGTCGGCTGGTTCCGCGACCTGATCCGGGAAAACCAGAAGGCCGGTATCGACTGGCGCGACGTCGTCGACGGTCTGAGACCCTTCAACCAGAAGATCTGGCAGAACTGGCCGTCTTCGGCCAAGCGCCGCTTCGTCGAGCACACCAAGGCCTGGTGGGACATCCACCGCCATCGGATGGCGCCGGAAGTCTACACCCGCGTTGCCGAGGCGGTGCAAGCGGGCCGCATCCGCCTTGTCGCCGGGCGCGTCGTCGAGATCGCCGCGGGCGACGGCTTCAGGGTACAGGTCCAGTCGCGCCACACGCAGCAGCTCGAAAGGTTCGACGTCACCCGCATCTATGATTGCACCGGCATCGCCAGGGACATCTCGACCACCTCGAACAGCGTGGTACGGTCGCTGGTCGAGCGTGGACTGGCACGGCCGGATCCGCTGCGCCTCGGCCTCGACGTGACCGCGAACTGCGAGGTCATCGCCGGCGACGGCACGGTATCCGCCAAGATCCTCGCCGTCGGGCCACTGACGCGCGGCACCTTCTTCGAAATCGACGCCATTCCCGATATTCGCGTGCAGTGCGCGCGGCTGAGCAAGCGCTTGCTCGGATGAGGACCTCTTTGTCTAGACGCACTTCGGATGCAAGACCGCCGCCGTTGGGTGAAAAGATCTCGACGGCATAGCCGCGTTCGCTGAAGGCGAACCAGGGGTGCGGGAGCTCGCTCCACCAGAGCCGACCAGCCAGCCCGTGGTGGTCGAGAGCTAAGCGATGACGCCACGTTCGGCCGTCTCGCATTGACCGGATTGGTGTCGCGTACGCCCGTCTTCGGTCTCCTCCATGGATTTTGTAGTCGGCGAGGCCGTAAGCCGCGACCCTGGCCAGATGGCCGGGCAAATTCTGCTTTCGTCGTCACCGTGCCTTGCCTACCATGGCGCATGACCCAACGCGGACGACTCTACGGCTGTCCGGTCGAGTTCGCGCTCGACGCGCTCGGCGGCAAATGGAAGACGGTGATCCTGGCGCGCATCAAGGAACAGCCGATGCGCTATTCCGAACTGCGCCGGCTGATCCCTTCGCTTTCCGACAAGATGCTGAAGACCTGGTCAGCCTCTCGGTCTATATCGCCGGCGACCTGGACATAGGGCCGGCCTTCGGCGCCTGGATGGCCTTCTGGGCAAACCGTGGCGCGCCGCCGATCATCAAGGTGCTGCGCGTCGCCGGCCTCGGCAATCCGGATTTTCTGATCGAGATCGAAGCCCAGGCCGCGATCGCCTGAACCCTAAGCAGGTTCTGCAAATCTTTTGCCCTGCCTGGAGCCGGCGAAGCTTTCGCGAAATTCCATTCCCCTGCTGGCGGCCGGATTGGCACGATCTATCTTCTTTCCAACTGCAAACGGCTGGAAAAGGCGGTAGGTTGCCGTCTTCCAGGGCGGTTGCTCATTCTGGCAACGGAGCATCTGATATGAGCAAGCACAAGATCGTGGCACAGGACGATGCGTCGTCCCGCCTGCGCCCGCCCTATGCCTCGGTTCTCGACCTGATCGGGCAGACGCCGGTCGTCGAGCTGACCAAATTCGACATCGGCAAGTGCCGGCTGTTCATCAAGCTCGAAAGCCAGAATCCCGGCGGCTCGATCAAGGACCGCATCGCGCTGTCGATGATTGCCGCCGCCGAAGAACAGGGCAAACTGCAACGCGGCGGGACGATCGTCGAGGCGACCGCCGGCAACACCGGTCTTGGTCTCGCCCAGGTCGGCATCCCCAAGGGCTACCACATCATCCTTGTCGTGCCTGACAAGATGTCGCGCGAAAAGATCCAGCATCTGCGGGCGCTCGGCGCGGAAGTGCGCATGACGCGTTCCGATGTCGGGAAGGGCCATGCCGAATATTATCAGGACATGGCCGAAAAGATCGCCGCCGAGCTGCCCGGCGCCTTCTATGCCAACCAGTTTGCCAACCCGGCCAATCCGCACGCCCACGAGACCACGACCGGGCCGGAAATCTTTCAGCAGCTCGAAGGCGATGTCGACGCGGTGGTCGTCGGCGTCGGCTCGGGCGGCACACTGACCGGGCTCGGCCGCTACTTTGCGAAAGTCTCGCCGAAGACCGAGATGGTGCTCGCCGATCCGGTTGGGTCGGTGCTGGCGCCGTTGATCAAGACCGGCAAGATGGTAGAGGCCGGAAGCTGGACCGTCGAAGGCATCGGCGAGGATTTCGTGCCGCCCAATGCCGATCTGTCGCTGGTCAGGAAGGCCTATTCCATCCCCGACAAGCAGAGCATGCTTGCGGTGCGCGACCTGCTTTCGAAGGAAGGCATTCTCGCCGGCTCGTCGTCGGGCACGCTGCTTTCGGCAGCACTCCGCTATTGCCGCGAGCAGGCCGTGCCGAAGCGCGTCGTTACCTTCGTCTGCGACAGCGGCAACAAGTACCTGTCGAAAGTCTTCGACGACTTCTGGCTGGCCGAGCAGGGCCTTGCCGAGCAGGAGCAGCATGGCGACCTGCGCGACCTGGTGATGCGCACGCTCCGCACCGGCGATGTCGTGTCCGTCGGCCCCGACGAAAGCCTGCTCAACGCCTATGGCCGCATGCGCCGCTCGGATGTCTCGCAACTGCCGGTGCTGGACGAGGGCAAGCTCGTCGGCATCATCGACGAAAGCGATATCCTGGCCAAGGTCGAAGGCCCCTATGACAGCCGCTGGGACCGCTTCAAGGCTCCGGTTAGGACGGCGATGACCACCAATCTGCACACGCTGCAGGCCAGCCAGACGCTGGACGCGCTGCTGCCGGTGTTCGACCGCAACGAGGTCGCCATCGTCTTCGACGGCGACGAATTTATTGGCCTGATAACCCGCATCGACCTGATCAACCATCTGAGGCGCGCCCGATGACCTTAAAAGCCACTGTATCGGGCAAAAACCGCCTCGCCTTCTCGACCCGCACCATCCATGGCGGCCAGAGCCACGACCCGACGACGGGCGCGGTGATGGTACCGATCTACGCCACCTCGACCTATGGCCAGCAGAGCCCGGGCGTGCACAAGGGCTTTGAATATGCCCGCAGCCAGAACCCGACCCGCTTTGCCTTCGAACGCGCTGTGGCCGACCTCGAAAGCGGCACAGCCGCTTTCGCCTTCGCTTCGGGGCTGGCGGCGATCGCCACGGTGTTTGAATTGCTTGATTCAGGCGCGTATATCGTCGCCACCGACGACATCTATGGCGGCACGTTCCGGCTGCTGGAACGGGTGCGCAAGCGCTCGGCCAATTTGCAGGTCGACTTCGTCGACTTCACCGATCTTGCCGCGGTCGAAGCGGCGATCCGCCCGGAAACCAAAATGCTCTGGGTCGAGACGCCGACCAATCCGCTGCTGCGTGTCGTCGACCTCGAAGGCGTCGCAGCACTGGCCAGGCGCAAAGGCGTGCTTTCGGTCGCCGACAACACCTTCTGCAGCCCCTATCTGCAGCGGCCGCTGGAGCTCGGCATCGACATATCAGTGCATTCGACTACCAAATACCTCAATGGCCATTCCGATATGGTCGGCGGCGTCACCGTGGTCGGCGACAACAAGGATCTCACTGAGCGGCTGAAATTCCTGCAGAACGCCATCGGCGCCATTTCCGGGCCGTTCGACAGTTTCCTGGCGCTGCGCGGCTTGAAGACGCTGGCGCTCAGGATGGAGCGCCATTCGTCGAACGGCCAGAAGATCGCTCACTGGCTGGAAAGTCGCCCCGACATCCGTCGTGTCATCTATCCCGGCCTGCCCAGCCATCCGCAGCACGCCATCGCCAGGCGGCAGATGCACGCCTTCGGCGGCATGATCACGGTCGAGCTCGACCGCGACCTCGCCGGCACCAAGCGCTTCCTCGAACACACGCAACTGTTCACGCTGGCCGAAAGCCTCGGCGGCGTCGAAAGCCTGATCGAGCACCCGGCGCTGATGACGCACGGCTCGATCCCCGCGAAAAAACGCGCCGAGATCGGGATATCCGATTCGCTGGTGCGCTTGTCGGCCGGGATCGAGGATGGCGACGATCTGATCGCGGATCTGGATCAGGCGCTAGCGAGCTGAGCCCGGCAACAAGAACCTTGCGAGACGTCGGCGGGACAATGCCCCCTCTGCCCTACCGGGTATCTCGGCCACGAGGGGGGAGATTGGCCGTCATCTTGCGCTTTCGCCAACCTCCAACGCTGAAACACGGACGGGACGGCGAAGCTGCCGTTCTCCCCGCTTGTGGGGGAGATGTCCGGCAGGACAGAGGGGGGCGTGAAGGATCGCCAACGAGCGGCGCTTGTTCTGCATCCATATCCATGTGTCTTACATTCTATTCCGTTGACCTTGGCGCCATCTGGCAGAATTGTAGCTTCCTGATCCACCTTACTGCCTGGCTCCGGAAGCTATGAACCACCGACAACGCAACCAACCGACGGCAAGCGACGCCCCGCTCACCTTCGCCATCCTGGTCTTCCCCGGCTTTCCGATGATGGCGTTCAGCTCGGTCATCGAGCCGCTCCGCGCCGCCAACGTACTGGCCAAGCGGGACTGCTATCGCTGGATCATTGTCGGCGCCGCCGAAGGCCCGGTGGAGGCCTCGAACGGCGTCGTCATCCAGCCCGGCTTTTCTGCCCACGACGCGCCGAAGGTCGATCGCATCGTCGTCTGCTCAGGCGGCGATGCCGATCATCTCGTCGCGTACGATGCCGTGAGCTGGATCCGCAAGAGCCTGCGCGGTGGCGCCCATATCGGTGCTGTGGCGGATGCGGCGTTCTTCCTTGCCCGCGCGGGCCTGCTCGACGGCCATGCCTGCACCTTGCACTGGACCAGCCAGGCGGCCTTCACCGAGGCCTTTCCGGACATCGAGCTCAGGCGCGATCTCTATGTCATCGACCGCAAGCGCTTCACCTCGGCCGGAGGCATCGGCAGCCTCGACATGATGCTGGAGATCATCACCGACGACTATGGCGCCGAACTCGCGGCCGGCGTCGCCGAATGGTTCGTGCACAGCCCGCTGCGCTCCAGCGTCGACCGCAAGCTGATGCCGCTGCGCTTGCGCACCGGCGTGCAGAACGAACTGGTGCTGTCGGCCATCGCCATCATGGAGGATGCAGTGGAGGAACGGCTCGGCATGGCGGAGTTGGCGAATAGGCTTGGCGTCTCCTCCGACAAGCTCGAACGCAATTTTCGCTCCGAGCTCAGCATTTCGCCCAACGGCTACTACCGCCGGCTGCGGCTGAAGCGTGCCGCCGATCTTTTGGCACATTCGACGCTGATGGTGCGCGACGTGGCGCTCGCCTGCGGCTTTGCTTCAATGTCGAGCTTTGCCCGCGCGTTTCGGGAAGAGCATGGGCATGCGCCGAAGGTGATGCGCAGGCATTAGGGGCCTCTGCAAGCCGCAAACGTCGGAGATTAGCCGAACCACCCCTCCGTTCGTCATCCCAGGGCGGAGCAAGGAGCGAAGCGACGCGGCGCAGACCCTGGGATCCATGCCGTTACCTCGCGGCAGTGCTCCTGCGGACCAGAACCGAATGCTACCACCCCGTCCCGCGAAAAAGCTCGAACCATTCCGGATTGGTCTTCTCGATCAGCTCGATCTTCCATTGGCGTGGCCAGCGCTTCAGCGACTTCTCGCGCTGGATGGCGTCGACAATGTCGAAATGTTCCTCATACCAGACCAGACGCTGCACACCGTAGCGGCTGGTGAACCGCGAGCCCTCGCCGGATTTGTGCTCCGGCTTGCGGCGGCCGAGATCATTCGTAACCCCGATATAGATCGTGCCGCGCTTCTGGCTTGCGGTCATGTAAACGTAGCCGGTCATGGTTTCAGGGTAAGCATCGATGCGCGCACAAGCGCCATTCCGCCGCATTCTACGACCAATGTCACGGCATGGATCCTAGGGTCTGCGCTGCGTCGCTTCGCTCCTTGCTCCGCCCTAGGATGACGAAAACGTTCGGGCCCACAGTCAATCGCCGAGGTAATTGAAGGGGGCTGCGCCTAGCGGCATACGGCACAACACCTGCGGGATTCCGCACAGCCTCTGCGCAACGCGTGGCCCATCCTCGCCGCTTCCAGGAGGCACCCATGAGCATCGTCGTTTTTGACCCCGACAGCACCGAGGACGTCGACTTCAAGGACCGCATGCGCCATCCGGCGGCGGCCGATCCGGCCGGCGGCATGTGGCTGTCCGATACCGAGCCGTCCTTCATCGATGCCGACGCGCTGCGCAAGGGGCGCCTTGCCAAGCTGCGTGCCTGGATGCGCGAGGCCGGCTATGGCGGCGTCGTTTTGTTCGACCCCTACAACCAGCGTTACGCCACCGGTTCGCGCAACATGTTCGGCTATTTCCTGCGCAACTCGACGCGCTACTTCTTCATCCCCACCGAAGGGCCGATCGTGCTGTTCGAATATCCGCAGAGCTACCATGTCTCGATGGTGCTCGACACGATCGACGAGGCGCGTCCGTCCAAGCTGGTATGGTCTTCGGTGTCGGGCCGCGACGACGAAACCGCGGGTCCCTTCGCCGACGAGATCGCCGATTTGCTCAAGGCGCATGGCGGCGGCTCGATGAAGCTCGGCCTCGACCGCTGCAGCCATCTGCAGGCGCTGGCGCTCGAAAAGCGCGGCTGCGACGTCCGCGATTGCCAGGGCGAGATTTTGGCGGTGCGTGCGGTCAAGACACCCGAGGAAGTAAAATGCCTGCAGGTGTCGATGGCCGGCGCCGAGGCCGCCGTCTATGCCGTGCGCGAGGCGATCAAGCCCGGCGTTTCCGAAAACGAGCTGTTCGCCATCATGTATGGCGAGGTGATCCGGCAGGGCGGCGAGTTCATCGAAACCCGTTTGCTGACCTCGGGCCAGCGCACCAATCCTTGGTTCAACGAAGCGAGCGGCCGCAAAATCAGGCCGGGCGAACTCTTGGCGCTCGATACCGACACGATCGGCTGCTACGGCTATTATTCGGATTTCTCGCGCACCTTCCGCTGCGGCCCGGGCAGGCCGACGGATTACCAGAAGTCGCTCTACAAGATGGCGCACGACCAGGTTCAGCACAATATCGGGGTCGTCAAGCCCGGCATGGCGTTTCGCGAGATTGCCGAAAAGGCCTGGAAGATCCCGGACCGCTTCGTCGACCAGCGCTATACCTCGGTCATGCACGGCGTCGGCATGCATGGCGAGACGCCGTTCATCGCGCATGCCATGGACTACGAGACCTATGGCCGCGACGGGGTCATCGTGCCCGGCATGGTGGTCAGCGTCGAGAGCTATATCGGCGAGAAGGGCGGCCGCGAGGGCGTCAAGCTGGAGGACGAGATCCTGATCACCGAGACCGGCACCGAACTTCTGTCGCGCTTCCCCTACGAGGACGATTTTCTTGACACGCACGTTTGAGTGCTGACAGGCAGTTTTGCATGAAAAGCCCGATCTCGATCAAGCCCGGCAAGGCGGCGGCGGTGTTCATCGATCTCCAGGAGGAGCATCGGCGGGACAAGCGCTATCTGGTCGAAGGCTATGGCGATATCCTCGCCAACGTACAGCGCCTGCAGGCAGCGGCACGGGCCAATCATGTGCCGTTGTATCACTGGGCCTATGTCGTCGATCTCGCCACAGCACGGCCGTTCCACCCGGTCGAGACCAACGGCAAGTCGGCTTTTTCCGACAAGGACGATCCGCTGACGGCGATCTGTCCGGAAGTGGCGCCTGCAGCCGGCGAGACGATGATGGTCAAGACGCAGGCCAGCGCCTTTGGTGGAGGGCCTGCCGCCGGGCGGCTCAAGGCCGACGGCATCGAATGGCTGGTCGTTGCCGGCGTCTGGACCGAGGCCTGCATCGATGCCACCGTCAAAGATGCGGTGGCGCTCGGGTTTCGCGTGCTGCTGGTCAAGGATGCCTGCGGCAGCGGCAGCACGGCGATGCACCAGACGGCCATCCTCAACCTCGCCAACCGGCTCTATGGCGGTGCCGTCACCACCACCGAGGCCGCCTGCCGGCTGCTGGCCGGCGAGACGGTCGATGCCTGGCAGGTCGAGGGCTCGGTGCCGCTGCGTTTCAGCTACGAAAACGCCGCCCGGCTCTACGCCGAGCTCTGAGCGGGATCGCGCCGCGATGGTCACCGAAGCCGAGCGACCCGAAACGACAGACCGCGGAAAATACCTGACGCTGCTCGATCCGGAGCTGTGGGCCTATATCGATCGGGTCAACGAGTGGTATCCGCCCGAAATCGTCTACATGCCGATCGACAGGCAGCGGGCGGTCTATGATGCCATGTGCCGGGCCTTTCGCGAGCCCTATCCACCCGGCGTCAAGGCCAGCGACAGCAGCGTCGGCGACCGTGCGATCCCGGTCCGGCGTTACCATATGGCGGGAACGGCGCCGCAGGCGATCGTTGTCTATTATCACGGCGGTGGCTTCGTGCTTGGCGGGCTCGACAGCCATGACGACATCTGCGCCGAGATCTGCGCCGGCACCGGCTTTGCCGTGCTGTCCGCCAACTACCGGCTGGCGCCGGAACATCTGCATCCGGCGGCCTTCGAGGATGCGCTGGCCGTATACGAATGGGCTGCGGCGACGACCGGCTTGCCGATCGTGCTCTGCGGCGAAAGCGCCGGCGGCAACCTGGCCGCAGCAGTGGCGCAGGCGACGCGCCGCCATCCTCGCCGCGCGATCGGCCAGGTGCTGATCTATCCCGAATTGGGCGGTGACGAGCTAGACGGCCCAGAGCTGGACGGCAAAGCGCGCACCGGCTCCTATATCGAGCACGCCGAGGCACCGCTGCTGACGTTGCGGGACGTCGAATTCTACCGCCATATCCGGGCAGCGAAGGGGCAGTCGCCGGACGACCCGACATTTTCGCCACTTAACGATAGCGACTTCTCCGGCCTGCCGCCGACGGTCATCGTCACCGCTCAATGCGATCCGCTGTCATCGGACGGCCAGACCTATCGCGACCGCATCCTTGCCGCCAGCGGTAAGGCATGGTGGCGCGAGGAGCCGCGCCTCGTGCACAGTTTCCTGCGCGCCCGCAAGACCGTGCCGCGCGCCAGCGAGGCCTTTGATCGCATCGTCGCGGCCATAGCCGCGCTGGGCGGGGGTAAGTGGCCGGAGTGACGGCGGAGTGCGGCTCTCATGCCGGCCAGGCAAGCGCAGAAATCCGCTCTCCTCAAGCTCCCCACTGCGGAACAGCGCACAACAACTGCGGAAACCCGAACACTTGCCCGCTCAAGCCAGCATTATCATCACCTCACGTAAGGCGCCCCTGCGAAACGCATCCACCCCCGCGGCGCGGTCGGTCGGAGGCGCCCAACAAAGAGGGAACGACGATGAAGTTCATGCTGACCGATCGGAAATTGCATCCGCAGGCCGCGCCCGTCGCCGCCGGCTTCAAGAAGGGCCAGATGAACCGGCGCGAATATCTCGCCACCATGGCCGCGTTTGGTGTCAGCGCTGCCGGCGCGCTGGCGCTTGGCGGGCTTGCTCCGTCACCGGCCAGGGCCGAGGAGGCGAAGCGCGGCGGCGTCTTGCGCGTTGCCATGAACGTCAAGGGCTGGAAGGATCCGCGCACCTTCGACGGCGTCGAGATGTCCAACGTCGCCCGCCAGTGTAATGAATATCTGGTGCGCTGGAACCGCGACTTCACCTTCGAGCCATGGCTGCTCGAGAGCTGGGAGACCAGCGACGATGCCCGCCTGCTGACGCTGCATGTCCGCAAAGGCGTCAACTGGTCGAATGGCGACACCTTCAACGCCGACGATGTCATTCACAATCTGACGCGCTGGTGCGATGCGTCCGTCGCCGGCAATTCTGTCGCCGCGCGGATGGGCGCACTGGTCAACACGGACACCAAGAAAGCCGTCGACGGCGGCGTCGAACGCGTCGACGACTTCACCGTGCGGCTCAATTTGCCCAAGCCCGACATCTCGCTGATTGCCGGCATGGCCGACTATCCGGCGCTGATCATGCACCGCAGCTATCAAGGCGACGGCGACCCGCTGAAGGCATTGGCGATCACCACCGGGCCGTGCGAACTCGTGGCATGGGACGCCGAGGTCGGCGCCGAAGTCCGCCGCAAGGACAAGCCATGGTGGAAGGGCGAGTTCTACCTCGACGGCATCAAATGGGTCGACTACGGCTCCGACCCCAACGCCATGCTGTCGGCCTTCGAATCGGGCGAGATCGACACCGACCACGAAACCGCCTCCGACACGGTTGCGCAGACCGACTCCATGGGCCTGAGCAATTCCGAGATCGCCACCGGCTCGACGATCGTCGCGCGTTTCAATGTCGCTAATCCGCCCTATGACGACATCAAGGTGCGCCGCGCCGCTCAGCTCGCCGTCGACAACGCCGCTGTGCTGAAGATCGGCATGGACAACCGCGGCAAGCCGGCCGAGAACCATCATGTCGGGCCGATGCATCCCGAATATGCCGATATCGGCCCAACCGTGCGCAACATCGATCAAGCCAAGGCCCTGCTCGCCGAGGCCGGCAAGGCCGATCACGAATACGAGCTCATTTCGGTCGACGTCGACTGGCAAAGGAGCACCGGCGACGCCATCGCAGCGCAGATGCGCGAGGCTGGGCTGAAGATCAAGCGCACGGTGCTGCCGGCCGCCACCTTCTGGAACGACTGGAGCAAATATCCGTTCTCCTGCACCGAATGGCTCGGCCGGCCGCTGGGCGTGCAGGTGCTGGCGCTGGCCTACAAATCGGGCGCCGCCTGGAACGAGAGCGCCTACGCCAATCCGGAATTCGACAGCCTGCTCGACAAGGCGCTGGCGATGCCCGATGCCGGTGCCCGCAAGGAGATCATGGCAAAGATCGAGCAGAATCTCCGCGATTCCGGCATCATCATCCAGCCCTACTGGCGCTCGGTCTACCGCACCTACCGCAAGGGCGTCCATGGCTGCGAGCAGCACCAGTCGCTCGAGCAGCATTTCGAGAAGGTCTGGCTCGAGGCGTGAGTCGTGCCGCTCGACGGAAGGCCGGCGCGCAGGGCAGCGGAAGCCGGCGTCAGCCGGCGGTGCCCGCCCTTGAAATCTCCCGCCCGAGGCGCACCGTTTCCCGGACCAGCAGGTCCAGATCGTCACGCCGGGTACGGTGGTTGTTGATCGCCACCCGGAGGCAATGCTGGCCGTGCACCGTCGTGTCGGAAATGGCGGCGATGCCTTCTTCCTGCAGCCTCAGCATGATCTCGGTGTTGAGCGCTTTCAGGCGCTCAGCGTCCAACCCATCGGCGCGATAGCGAAAGCAGACGATGTTGATGTTCGCCGGCGCCACCAGCTCGAGCGCCGGTTCGGCCTCGATCAGCTGACCGAGATAATGCCCTTGCGCGATATTCTGGTCGATCAGCCGGCCGAACTTTTCGATGCCGTGTTCCCGCAGCGCCATCCACACCTTCAGCGCCCGGAAGCCGCGTGACGTCTGCAAGCCGTAGTCGTGCAGCCATTGGCCGGAGGCCAGGCCGCGCGGCGTCGATTCCAGATATTCCGGCGTCACCGCGAACGTGCGGCGATGCGCGGAGGCATCCCGGATCAGCGCGCAGCCGACCTCGAAGGGCGCGTGCAGCCATTTATGCGGATCGAGCGCGATTGAGTGGGCGTGCTCGATGCCGGCAACGCGATGCGAATTGTCCGCCGCAATCGCAAGCAAGGCGCCGATGCAGCCATCGACGTGAAACCACAGATCCTCTTTTGCCGCCAGGTCGGCCAGCGCTTGCAGATCGTCGATGGCGCCGGTGTTCACCGTGCCGGCCGTACCGATCACGCAGGCCGGCTTGAAACCGGCGTCACGGTCCTCGGCGATCGCCGCCCGCAACGCAGCGATGTCGATCCGCAGCCCGGCATCGCTCGGGATGCGGCGCAGCGCCCGGTTGCCAAGGCCGAGCGCCTCCATTGCCTTGCGATGACAGGAGTGAAGCTGGTCGGAGCCGTAGAAACGCAGTGGCTTGTCGATGCCGGCAACGCCGTGCTCGCGTATGTCGATGCCGGCCTTGGCGTTGCGCGCCACGGTCAGACCGATGATGTTGGCCATCGAGCCGCCGCTGACCAGCGTGCCGCTGGCCGATTGCGGAAAGCCCATCATTTCCTTGCACCACTCGACGACCTGGTTGTCCATCAGCGCGGCGGCATGGTTGCCGCCGCCGAGGTTGGAGCCCTGGATCGCCGCCACGAAATCGCCGAGCGCGCCGGTGAAATTGCTCGAGCCCATATACCAGGACCAGAAGCGCGGATGGATGTTGCCCATCGGATAGGGCATCAGGCTCCTGGTGACGTCACCATAGATTTCTGCCAGCGACGCCGGCGAACGCGGCAGCGGCGATTTGAAGAAGGTCCTCACATCGACCGGCATCTCCTGCCACACCGGACGCTCTCTGACATCGCGCAGGTAAGCGACGGCATCGTCGACGATCCGATGCGACAGGACCTGCACATCGTCCCAGTTCGAGGGGTCAAGCGTTTCCTCGCTGGCCGTGACGGCCAATCCAGGCTTCGTGTCCATGCAGGCCGCTCCCGATGTGTCGCCGTCACGCCGGAAACTGGCAGCCGGGCGTCGACTGCGAAAGCGCGGTCTCCTCGGCGTCCATCTCCGCTTCGATGCCGTCAAACAGCGGCGTGGTCATGTAACGCTCGCCGGTGTCGGGAAGCATGCACAGGATCACCGAGCCGGGTAGCGCCTTTTCCGCGATCTGCCGCGCCACCGCGAAGGTCGCCCCGCCAGAGATGCCGGTGAAAATCCCTTCCTTCTGCGCCAGCGCCTTGGCCCATTTCATGCCCTCGGGCCCGGCAATCGGCACCACCTCGTCGTAGAGGCTTGTGTCGATCGCCTCCTGCAGCACGTCCGGAATGAAGTCGGGCGTCCAGCCCTGGATCGGATGCGGCTCGAACGCTGGATGGCTGGCGGCAGGCGCGCCGCCGGCGCCGCGCTGCTGCGGCTTGCCGCTGCCGATAAGCTGCGCATTGGCCGGTTCGGCGAGCACGATCCGGGTCTCCGGCCGCTCGCGGCGCAGCACGTGTCCGACGCCGGCGACGGTGCCGCCCGTGCCATAGCCGGTGACGAAACAGTCGAGCCGCGAGCCGGCGAAATCGTGGATGATCTCGCGCGCCGTGGTCGCTTCGTGAATGGCGGCATTGGCCTTGGTCTCGAACTGGCGGGCAAGGAACCAGCCATTGGCCTCGGCGAGCTCCACCGCCTTCGTGTACATGCCAAAACCCTTCTGCGCGCGCGGCGTCAGCACCACCTTGGCACCCAGCATGCGCATCAGCTTGCGGCGTTCGATGGAAAAACTGTCGGCCATCGTCACCACCAGCGGATAGCCCTTCTGGGCGCAAACCATGGCCAGGCCGATGCCGGTGTTGCCGCTGGTCGCCTCGACGACGGTCTGGCCCGGCTTCAAGGCGCCGCTGCGCTCGCCCTCCTCGATGATGTTGAGCGCCAGCCTGTCCTTTACCGAGGCGGCGGGATTGAAGAACTCGGCCTTCACATAGATCGTGGCATGGTCCGGTCCGAGATTATTGATGCGGATCACCGGCGTATCGCCGACCGTGTCGAGAATGCTGTCGAACAGACGTCCGCGCCCGGCGGTGGTTCTGATTTTCTGTTGATGCAACATGTCGATCTCCTCCCGTTTTCGTTGTCTCATGTCGTCACGGGCCGGTTACAGACCGGTGGCTTGGGCGGCGAGATTTCGAGACCTTGCCGCGCTACATTTGCACCCCGGCAATGCCAGCATCCGGCGCGGGAATTCGCTGCCGGATGCACCGTGTCGCGTTTGGTAATAAAACAAAGGCCAACTGGCCAGCGTGGGAGCAGGCGTGGAAACTTACGTGGAATCCGCCCGATCGAGCCTCGGCGGCGAGATGGCCGGTCTTTCCGTGGGTCTGCTCGGACCGCTGACGATCGCACGCAACGGCATCATCATCCAGCTCCCAAAATCGCGCAAGCTGCGTGCGCTGCTCGCCTATCTGGCGCTGGCACCGCATCCGGTCGGCCGCAGCCGCCTGTGCGAGCTTTTGTGGGATGTGCCGAACGATCCGCGCGGCGAGCTTCGCTGGTGCCTGAGCAAGCTTAGAGGCATCCTCGATGAACCGCACCATCGCAGGGTCGAGACACCAGGCGACACGATCGCGCTTGATCTGAGAGGTGCTTCCGTCGACGCTGTCGACATAGCTTCGGCCGCCGCCAAGGGCGTTGAGACGCTCGGTCTGGAGCGGCTGCAGGCTCTTTCCGGAATGTTCGCCGGCGATTTTCTCGATGGGCTGGAGATCGACCGCAGCCCGCATTTCAACGGTTGGCTGATCGCTCAGCGCCGCCGCTTCAGCTCTTGGCACGCCGCAATCCTGGAACACCTCGTCAACAAGCTTCCGGCGGATACCGACGAAATGTCCTCGCATCTGGACAAATGGCTGGAACTCGCTCCGTTCGACGGGCGCGCGCATATGGCTCTTCTGAAAAGGCTGGCGCAGCGCGGCCAGTTTGGCGCGGGCGAGGAACATCTCGCTTCCGCGGCGCGGCTGTTTGCTTCAGAGGATCTGGATTTCGGAGCCGTTCGTGAGGCATGGCGCACGATTCGCAGCGAACGACCTGCAGCAACGCTCTGGGCGCGACCTTCAGTCGTGCCGGCGGCCCCTCACGCGTCAATTGTGCCTCCCCGTTCCGATACTGCTGCATCGCAGAAGGCTTCGCTCGCCGTGATGCCGTTTGCCGAAGAGGCGGCTGTCGGCGGCCCGCGCGGTGGATTGGCCGACGGCCTCACCCACGACATCATCACCCGCCTGGCCAAGCTCAGGGACTTTTTCGTCATCGCACGCGGCTCGGTGTTTGCGCTCGCCGAAAAAAACATTGCGCCGGAGGACGCCGGCCGCCGGCTCAACGTCGACTATGTCGCCACCGGCACGGTACGCTGCCAGGCAGCCCGCGTCGTGGTCAGCGTGGAACTTGTCGAGGTGCGCACGGCCAGGATCGTCTGGGCCGAGACGTTCGAGCGCAGACCGGACGACATCTTTACCGTGCTCGACGACATCGGCAACAGCATCGTCTCGTCGATCTCGGCCGAGATCGAAACCGTCGAGCGCAACCGCGCCATGCTGAAGGCGCCCAATTCGCTGAACGCCTGGGAAGCCTACCATCGCGGGCTCTGGCACATGTATCGCTTCACCCGCACGGAAAACGAGCAGGCCCGGCATTTCTTCGACACGGCCTTGAAGCTCGATCCGACCTTCGCCCGCGCCTATGCCGGCCTCTCCTTCACCCATTGGCAAAATGCCTTCCAGCGTTGGGGCGACCGCGACCAGGAAAGCGCCTTGGCCTTCGAGGCAGCCGGCCAGAGCCTGCTCGTCGACGATCACAATCCAGCCGCTCACTGGGCCATGGGGCGGGCGCTGTGGCTGCGCGGCGAACAGGACGGCTCCCTCACCGAGCTCGAACGCGCCGTAGACCTCAGCCCGAATTTCGCGCTCGGCCACTATGCGCTGTCATTCGTCCATTCGCAGTCCGGCGACCCGCAGGCCGCGATCGGCTCGTCCGACCATTCCAGGCATCTAAGTCCCTTCGATCCGCTGCTGTTCGGCATGTTGGGCGCCAGGGCGATGTCGCATGTCCGGCTTGGCCAGTTCGACGAGGCCGCCGAATGGGCGCTGAAAGCAGCCGCCCGTCCCAACGCCCATGCCATCATCCTGGCGATTGCCGCGCATTGCCTTGCGCTGGCGGGGCGGCTGAGCGAGGCACGAAGTTTCGCCGCTGCGCTGCGCAAGATGCTGCCGAACTACTGCGCCGACGATTTCATCGGCACCTTTCGCTTCGAGCCGGACGCCGAGGCGCTGTTCCGGCAAGGCGCCAAGCGGATCGGGCTGGGGTGAGACAAGGCGTGGTTCGTCCGGCTCTCTAAACCGCTCATCGCGGCTGGCGCCACGAAACATCGTCATGTCCGCAGCCAAGGCGCATCGTCAGGCTGACCTTGAGGATGTTTGCCGTCGCTTGGCCCGACGGCCAGTACGAAAAGTCGGCAAAGGGGCGGCGTTTCTTTCGGCCCCCCGCAACGGGTTGGGCTGGGTTCGAAAAAAAATACCACAATAGATCGCGATTAGGGCGATCTTATAAGAAGTGGTCTCGTCGCGTCTTTTCGTAGAGCTGGCGCAAAAGTCACAACGATATGGAGCATTACTTGTATCAACGAGAAGCAAAGCTAATGGAACGTTCCGTAATCGTGCTGGAGACGAATGTTTCAGTGTCTGCTAAGATAACCGGTGCTGATTCCGAAATATTAAGCATCTGCCAAATTCAATCCTGCGATATTGGGATTTGTCCTTGTCACAGGCGGACTCGGATGCAATTTCTTGGAGGCACAGCCGCGTCAGCGGATTGTTGAAACATGCTTGGGCGGACGGGGCACTAAGCATGGAGAGGCATATTGACATTCGCTAATGCGGCGGCCCCCGCCGGGAGCGTTCCCTCCGACGTTAGAGATTACGACAACCATCGGCTAAGTCGTCGAATGCGTCGCCCACAGCCTGGCTCTCGTTTGATAGCCGGCGAAGCTTTGCCCTCCTCCGATTGGCGCCAGACTCCGCGGCAAAGGCGGGGATCGCCGCCTGCAACGGCCTTCCGATATGGACGATGTCCGCCAGCCAGTCGGAGGAATGAACCATGAAATTCGTAATCTGTGCGGCCTTGGCCACTGCTGTGATGGCGATCGCCGGTTGTACCACCGACGATTACGATGATTGTCGCGGAAAGGGCTGCCTGGTTGATCCGCCCCACAAAGCCGGCCGAAAGATTGATGACCGGCCGCAGTTCGACAGGAACGGCAATCCCAACTTCGATACCAGGGGCCGTTACATCGGCTGCCATGGGCTCGGATGTAAAGTCGACGATCCTGATGACGGGGATCAAAGCATCGACGACAGACCGCAGTACGACAACGAAGGCAATCCCACCTTCGATACGCAAGGCAACTACCAAGGCTGCCGCGGCATCGGCTGCGAGGTCGATACACCGGACGATGACAGTTCATCGGACGATGACGATTCCGAATAAGGGACTCCGGGGCGAAAAAGAGGAAGCCAATTATGTCTGAATTCAGCGGCCTGGTCCGGCGACATGCCAAAATCGTTATGGTTGGCCTCACGGGGCTGGGAATGACGCTGACATCCGCCTTCGCTGCGGGTAGCGCCTGCGACGGCATAAAGGTCGAAGCGACGAAGGCGCGCAAGCAGGAATATGCATCTCTCGTCGCCTCGGCGTTGAACAACAAGGTCAAGCCCGCTCGGGTGAAGTTCATCACGATCATAGAGAACGGCAACTGGAGCGCCGCTTACGTCTCCACGCCCGTGAGCGACGACGGTGTGATGTTCTTCCAGACAGTCGATGGAAAAAAGCAGTTCCGCGACGTCTGGGGCGGCTATGCCGAGCCGTCGGAAAAACCTGAACTGGTATCCTGGGCGAAGAAGCTCGGAGCGCCGCAAGATCTGGCAAAGTGTTTTGCCGAGCAAGTTACGGAATGATGGTGATCGGTGGAGATTTGCCGCCGACGCCCTTGGCGCATGAGGAGAACAACTATTCCGGCGTGACGGAAGTCGTGTCACGGTCTCCGAAGGTGACAAAGCTGATCCAACGAAAACCAGATAATCACGCCATGGGCACGGCTGACCGTGGCAATGACGGACAGCTGAAGAGGACATGGGGCGGGGCTGAGCAACTTAAGAGCTTGACTGCAACCGGAAAGGGAAATCGATGAAAACCGCAATACTGATTGCTGCCGTGGTTCCGGCCATGCCGACTTTCGCCTTCGCCGAGGACAAGTGCGCCGATGCCAAGGATCAGGCCACCATGAACCAGTGCTTCGGTGCCGAGTTTCAGAAATCCGACAAGAAGCTCAACGAGCTTTACAAGCAGATCGAAGCCCGCCTGAAGAACGATGCGGATACCAAGAAGCTTCTTGTTCAGGCACAGCGGGATTGGGGCAAGTTTCGCGACGCGGAGTGCAGTTTCCAGACGGCGGGAGCGGCCGGAGGAAGCATGATGCCAATGCTCATCGCGCAGTGCATGGACGGCCTTACGCAATCCCGTGCCAAAGATTTCGAAGGCTATCTGAAATGCCAGGAGGGCGACATGAGCTGCCCTGTTCCGGCCGCGAACTGACACATGCCACAGCTGATCTGATCACGATGACGCCGGCGGCGAGCGTGGCGTCGCCGCCGGGCATGAAAGGATGCGAGGCGCGCAAGGGCAGTGCGGACAATTTGCTCAACGGCGATTTCATCGACGGTCCACTGTGCGATGTCCAAAGGGAGCCTGTGGCGGCATCGACAACGTGCCGGCCTTTGACAAGCGGCAATTCGTCGAGACCAATGTGCCCGGTTCGGCCATGGCTACGGATGTGCGTGCATGAGCGTCGTGACCAACGCCAAACAGCAAAAGATCACCAGAATAATCTCGGGCGAAATCCTTCCGCTGGTGCGCTGCCGCACGACAGATCGCTGCCTAGCCCGGGCCGATAATTATTGGATACAAAAAAGCCCGGCAAAACCGGGCTTTTCTTGGGGTTTCTGAACCCTATCAAAAGTTCGAAACGGGAATTTGGTGCCCAGAAGAGGACTCGAACAGCCTCCTACTTAGCCCTTGATTATATTAACTGTTTCTCTGGAAGAGTTCGAGCTTGTGTAGCAGTCACGTATAGCATTTGAAGAGCCCTTACAACCGGCAAGTGCGTCACCAAAGATCCAAATTCCGGGTCAGGCTTCCGTTCGGTGTTAATGCACCAGCGGGGGCCGATTTCTGCTGCTCCGTAAGCGAAGCAAGCGCAATCAATCGGGATCTGTGCAGACCTCAAGCCGGCCGTCTCATCAGCCTACCCTCACGCAAAGAATTTCTTATTCGAATATATCGAACACAAGCTGTCCCAGCTCCGTCTTCGGGACTTGCTCACACTGCAGTCCACGGGCAGATTGCAGCTTCATTAGACTCGTGCTTGCGATCTATTTCTATAGACATCACTCCCTCACTTTTCGGGAAACACACATGGCTGACGCACAAGCTATTCCGGCCAGGCCAATAGACGTCTCGAATCAGCAACTCGACGAATTCCAGCAGCAATTCTGCAGGGCCCCCGCAGGCAATCTGCGCCTCCTTGCCCCGGCCGGCAGCGGCAAGACACAATCACTCTTATGGCGGTGTGCGGAGCTTTATCGGCGAGCAGATTCGAAGGGGCGGTTCCTTGTTATCACTTTCACGAGGGCGGCGCGTGACGAGCTTCGCGCACGACTCTCAAACCGGGATTTCGCCTTCATGGCCAGTGCCATCGAAGTGGTGACCTTGAACGGTTGGGGCTTCAAGCGGGTGCGCGCCAATCATCACAGCCCCCGCCTGCTGGTGAGCGAGTTCGAAAAGTCAGGTTGTGTGCGAAATACGCTGCAGCCCGTCTGGCGCAAGTTTCCTCGGATCGAAAAGGCCATGGAGGCGCAGCCTTACGTCGTCGACAAAATTCTGAACAGTCTGATCGAACGCCTGAAATCGCTCGGCTTCGATCACGAAGCTCCAAGCAGTTGGGCCGCCCATGATCAGATGGACTACCTCATGCGTCTGGGCCTGCTTTGGCAAATCCAAAACCTGATCGAGCAGTTGGCCGAGTGCGAGATACTGGCCGACAAGCGGCTTGAATCCTTTATCGAAGATGTGCTGCCGTTTTGGGTCGACAGTTGCCAGACGATGATTGGGCAGGCTCTTTTTACGCTGGAAGACCAGAAATATGTCGCGTTCCTGGATCTGCGCCGGCAAATTGCGGAGGAGCGCTTTCCCACCGGCGGCTCGCGGTACACACAGGTACTCGTGGACGAGTTCCAGGACATTAATCCGCTCGACCTCAACCTCGTTCGAAAAATCGTCGATCTGCACAAGACTGACTTGACGATCGTTGGAGACGACGACCAAGCGATCTTCGAGTGGCGCGGTGCGACACCTCACTACATCCTGCAACCGGATCAACATTTCGATCGTGAATTTTCGACGCACATTCTGGAACGAAATTATCGGTGCCCCAGAAACCTTGTCGTAGCGTCACAGAAGCTGATCATTAACAACAAGCGTCGGGAAGAAAAGCGTGTCGTTGCCATGCAAACGGCAGATGCAGATGTCGAAATCATGAGGAGCGACAGGTTTGTCGAATCCATCGATGCTGTGATGGATGAAGTGCGATCTTTCCTCGGCAGCAACAGGCCAAATGCAAAGCTTGCCATTCTTTCCCGCAAGCGCGCGCAACTCATTCCGTATCAGGTTCTGATGGCGAGCGAGGATTTGCCCTTCTGTGCGGCTGAGGATCTTCAGATTTTCATGAGTGGTGCTTTTGAAAAGCTGCGCCATGCCCTTCAGACATGTGCAATGACGCGAGCCAATTTCAAGCCGCCCGCGCTCGTGGATGACGTCGTCAAGCTCTGCGACCTGGTGAAACGCTATCCGCTGAAAAAGGCGGAACGAGAAGCGTTGGCCGCCCATTTGCGCACGAACCGGCCAAAAAACTACAGCGACGCGCTCGATGCGATAGCAGCCTACCGCGGATCATTGAAGGGCACCAACGAGGATGGGGCCGCCGGCTTGGTTTTCTGCCGCGTGCTGCGCGATCTCCTGAATGCGCCGACGGTAAGGGAGGCAATCGCGGCGTTGGGTGCAGGCTTTGCAGGGCTGAACCAGGATTATGGCAAATCGCAGGAGGACATATTCTACACCGACCCCCCTTTTCTCTACCTGGCGGAATTTGCGGGACGCTACGAGGACGACTTCCAGCGCTTCATCGATGATCTCGACAGCGCACGTGATACGCTTGCGCGGCTGCCGGGCGAGGAGGACGCTTCAGGCGCAGCCGACGAACTGTGGCGCCGACCTGTTCATCTGATGACAGCGTTGCGCGCGAAGGGCAAGGAATACGACACGGTCATCATACTTGATGCCAATGACGGCATCTGGCCTTTGCGGCGGGCGGAAACGGCAGAGGCCAAGGAGAGTGAGCGACGCTTGTTCTACGTCGCCATGACACGACCAAAGCGCCGTCTAATGATTACGCTAAGCGGGAGGATCGGCGACCAGGCGGCCAACCCGTCTCCGTATCTCACGGAGGCAGGTCTCTTGTAGCGATCCTGTTCAAGCGATCTCGACAGCTTGAAGAATGGCTCCGAATGCGAATTCCGCCCGAAGCGCGGACACAAGCCAGCCATGAGCTTCGGGCTCCCGGCCGTCATATTGAGAGAAGGCTCGAAAAGCGCTGTGCCTGAACGCATGATCGCCCGATCTGCCATTCCTGAATCGCTCGACGCCAGGAATTCCGGCGATTGTGTTGGCAGCCTTCTTATCCACCTCCGGCTGGAGGAAAACCCTGAACTGCGGTTCGGACTTCGGCATCCGGTCGACGAAGACAAAGCGTTTGCCGCTCCTTGTGCCAACGGACAATTCAAGCATCTTGGTCTGCGGACTCCTGCGCTGTTTGACGGCGAAGCCGAGTTCTTGTGCCTTGAGCACAAGCCTGGTTTCCAGGGCAGGAGAGATTTGCGGTTCCTTGCCGGATGATGGGCGTGGAGGAATGGCTGGCTCCACGACAAATGGACGAGGCGTTGAGGCAGGGGCTGCGAGAAAAACATCCCGTACAGCCGTTGCGTTCTGCCGGTCTGGGATCGAGGAATTCTGCCGCACGGCGCGAGTGGCCTCGGCATCCAGATCGACCCAGGTAACGGCGCCGGAGGGACGCGTGAAAGGAACGGCCGCAGAAAACCGGTGGGCGTCTACAAGCACCCATGGCGTCAGCCAGCCTGCTTGCGTAACCTCCTGATGTCTGCCCGACGGGACGCGGTGAAACTCGATGGAATCTGCCAGTCCGGTCGGTGACAAACGCGGCAGGACGTCAACGAGTTTGACGACGCCTTCGATTTCTCGGCTGCCTTTGCGAATGAGCGCGATTCGCCCACGGATCGAGGTGGGCTGGGTTCGCAGCTCCCAGGTCTTGTGGCCGTCCAGGATCAGATCGATCCATGGCTCTCGAACGATGAGCGCTTTCATGTGCTTACTCTTGGCTGAAGCTGTGGAATCGGATGGATCAGTGCGTCGGGACGGTCGCCCCGAACAGAGCGCCTATATCCCCGTCCGATACGGGCGGCGCTAGCATGTTGCGCGAAAGCGAACGCTTTCGGGTCAGGAGACGGTCCAGCGTGACGTCGAAGGAGGCCTCGCCCAACTCCGGATGGATCGCTATAGGCAGATGGATGGTGACCGGCTTGACTTGTCCGATGCGATAACATCGGTCGTTGCACTGATCCTCAACTGCCGGATTCCACCAGCGGCTGAGATGGATGACGTGGTTCGCGGCGGTGATGGTAAGGCCGATCCCGGCCGCCTTGGGAGACAGCACCAGGAGATCGAAGCCCTTCGGCGTCTCCTGAAACCGTTTGACATATTCCTGCCGCCGGTGGCCGGGCACTTCGCCGTTGATGATCGTCGGTTCGGCGTGAAGATCGAAGAGCGTGGCGGCAACTGCGGCGAAGGCTTTCTGAACGGCGCGGTCTTCGATGAAGATCAGTGCCTTATCGCCCGCTGATTTGACTTGCCGCAAGATTTCGATCGCCCGTGTCAGCCGTGCGGATTGCCCGAGCCAAGTCGCTGCTGATTGGGTGTCATAAGGATCGACCTCCCTGGCTCCTTCGGGATGCAGGGAAATCCCGCGGAGCGCGTGGATCGCCTTCAGCATCGCCCCATGCGAGCGCTCGCCCGCCTGCGCGGCGCGAACGGCGTCCATATAGGCTTCCGCCTGCGCGCCGGGCATGTGCGTCTCGTAGGACAGGATCTTCTTTTCAGGCAGCCCCTCTATGTGGTTTTCCTTCATCCTCCGAAGCATCATCGGCGGCCCGTCGGCCTGCGGCTCGTCGAGCTTCTCCTTGAGCGCCTTGAGATTGTCCGCCTGGTCTTCGGTATGCGCCTCGGAAAATCTCTTGAGATCGCCAAGAAATCCGGGCGCCACGCGGTCCATGATACACCACAGATCCTCGAGCCGGTTCTCGATGGGCGTTCCCGTCAGCCCCAATACGAAATCGGCGTTCATCGCCTTGGCGGCATGCGTGTTGATCGTACGTGGATCCTTCACCTTCTGCATTTCGTCGAACACCGCCACCGAATAGCCAATCCGTGCGAAGGCGCGATGATTGTCGGCAAGCGTTTCGTAAGTGGTCAGGATCCAGTCGGCGCGCCTCAAGGCATCGCTGTCGAGGGCGTCCTCGGGCGACCAGGAGTCCGTTCGTGGCCGCTTCAGCCTCTTCAAGCCCGGCCCGAACGCATCCATCCTCTCTCCCAGCGCATCCGGGGCAAGATGTTGTTCTGCCTCGGCGATCCAGTTGTTCAGAAGCGCCGTTGGTGCGACGATCAGGATCGGACCTCGCTGCAGCGGCGTCAGCGGTGCTGCTTGAGATTTCCGGTTCGCCCTGGTCCAGGCCAGAAAGCCCAAAGCCTGAAACGTTTTTCCCAAACCCATGTCGTCGGCCAACAGCACACCCGGTCGCCCTGCCACCCATGCGTTGAGCAACCATGACAATCCCGTTTGCTGGTGCGGCTTTGCCTTGGTGCTCCCCGTCAGTTCTGATGGCAGTTCAAGCGGAATGGATGCAACCCGCCTCGGAGCAGCAAGCACATAGTCGGCATCTTCCAGATTCTGCCTGATGAGAAGGACTTGCCGGTCGTCTTGTGCCAGAACCTCATCCCTTGCGGTCTGGCCGGGTTCTTCCTCCGTTGAGTCGATGCCGACCGGGGCAGAATCAACTGGCCCAACGTGAGCAAGCGCGCCCTCGACTTCGGATACGGAATAGTCCGTCCCCATAACGGGGACGGTCTCGTGTCCTTCGACCTTGGCGGCCTGAACCTGATGCGACAGCTGCTCCACGCCCTCCTGGCTGAAGATGAGGGTCTTGTCGCGCAGCTTCAGCGCGAAACCTTCGGGCAGCCACTGACCCGCCTTGTTCTGCAACCAGGGAAGCGCTGGCCTTTCCCACACGCCGAGGCCGAGAACGCGTTCGGAATATTGTTGTGTCTCGACAAAAAGCGAAGCTGCGACGGCATCGGCCGCCTCCCCGCTCAATGCTTCTGCGAGCGCCGGTCGAGGGTTGCGGATAAAGGCCCGTCGCGCTTCCCGTGGAGCGGAACGCATCATTCGGACCACATCCAGCGCCTGCTTCAGGTCAGGATCGAGGACGACGAAGACATTGCGCCCAAGGACGTAGGCATTGTGGGTGCGGCCGCTGGCCTCGTAACGTTCGGAAACGAATTTCTGTTGCAGTGCCGGCGGCAGAAGCGCGTCGGCAATCTCGTCGCGAAGCTTTCCCGTTGGTTCGTCCTCATCACCTTCGGCGGCAGGCGCCACGTCCTCGAGAGTTGCCGCCTTGCCTCGGCTCATCAGGACGGGTGTGAAGTCGGGGCCGTTTGACGTCTCCCTGACATCGAGCGCGAAGGACCCGGCCTGATAGATCGTAAGGCTGGAGAGATATTGATCAGAATTGACCTCAAGTCCCGTGCTCTCGCGTAACGCTTCCTGTACCGGTTGCCACAGACCGATACGGGCTTCGATCGGTTGCCCTGCGCTCGCATTGTAGGATTCGATAGCCTCCGTTAGTCGGAACAATGCCCCAGTCAGTCTCCCAGTGTCTTCGCCGACAGACACGAAGGCTCCAGTTCGGGTCCCGAGAACGGGCCGAGTATTCGCGTCGTACCAGCGAACGCGGATTCGTCCAGTCGCCGAATCAATCCTGTCCTCGAAAGAGAGCGTTGCCGAGAGACGGGCCAACGGAGCTATTCCAAGCGTGCTGGCGATCGATGCCGGCAATCCAGTCACGGCAGCGTGGGACAACACGACCGAAGCCGGCTCTTCGCGAGCCTCCTGTCTGGCCGCCGCCGACAAGATCATGCGCGCCGCGACGGACTCAGTGCCGCTGAAGGTTTCCCACTGCGCCGGCGGGACAGTTCTTCGTCCAAGCAATCCCTTCTGCTGCGCTTCTACATGGACGCCGTCCGGCGCAACGCGCGTGCGGAAAACAATCCTCATCCCTTTACCTTGTAGCTTGACGAGGGGATTCGAATGCCAGTCATCTGGTGGATCTTGTTGGCCACTTTTGATTGCCAGCTATTCGCGCCATCATGCGGCCAGTGAGTCACGGCGAAGATAGAATGTTGGAGAGAATCGTTGCCGTACGACCGTACTGCGTCCGGAACATACGAACGCCCGTAAAGCCTTGGGGCGGTGCGATCCTCTGTGTCATTCCATACGTGGCATTTTCCGTTGTGACTCCATTCGGCAACTACTCCGCGCCCAATGCGCAAGAGCAGAACGGCATGGCCCGATTGAACAGAGCCATCAAAAGTGGCGAAGGAAACCTCTTTTCCAAAGGCCCGTCGGGCCGCTCGGGCACCGGATGCGTCAAAGATAACCCAAGCTTCGGAAATGAGTTCGGCCCTGTAGATAGCTTCCCAGAAGGCTCGTCGATAGACCCACATCCGTTCGAGCGCGACCTCGTCGACGATATCAAGGAACTGTCGTAGCGACTGCTCGGTCAGCCATCGGCGAACGATGTCAGCCGCTCCAGGCATCCGCGACCATCGCGCGCCCGGCAGCCGCGGATCCTTGAACAGTTCGAGGAGCAGCGAAAGGTAGTGGTCTCGAACCTGTTTCGCGGGCAGGACGGTGCCAAAGGGAAGCACCAGCGCGTTCGCTACGAGAGGCGCATGCTCCTCGAAGATGAGCCCACCATGCCGGTCAAGCGCAAGGTTCTTGACGATTGCCAGTCGGGTGTCGGCGTGAAGTCCGGTGTCGGTAGCAAGCTGCGACAGCGCTTCCGTGGCGCAGGCACGCGCATAGCCCGATCGCGAGTCGAGGGCGCCAAGTCCGCCCTTCTGCAAGACGACTGTAGGCGAGACGCCATCTGTCAGTGCGCGGCGGCTAATATTGCGCGGTCCGGTCCGCCAGTCGAACAGGTCATGTTCGTCGTGAAGGTCGGACCATGGCCGACCCAACCCGCTCGCAAGCCGGCCGAGCGCGGCAGACGCTTCCGCTATTCCGTTACGACCAGGTGCGAAGGCCGAGAGGAAAGACGACGCCAAGGCGCGGCCGGGCGGTTTGCGGCCACAGTTTTCAATACGAGCAAGCGTGCCTTTGAGGATGTCGCTGTGATCGGATAGGGCGGGAGTGGTCATCCAAAGGCACCACGCTGCATCACGAAGTTCACGCATGGTTACGTCCGACCCGACGCTCAGGCGATTGAGAAATATCCGCGCCAGCTCGTCGTAATCCTTCGCGTCACGCCGGAAGGCCTGCCCATCAATACCACTGACCCGTTCAGCTGCCGCTTCCACGGCCGGAACATCCCGGAGTTTCGGGGAGGTGAGTGGGCGCGCCTTCAACTGCTGAATTGCTTCCTTCAGATGGCTCACGGCGCACCTCCGATCGCGTCCATCAGGATCTTAATCTCTCCTTGCATGTCGTCTGTCTGTTTGCGTAACTGCTCCAGCCGTCCGCGATTGTCGCTTTCCATGACGAAACGCAAGTCGATGCGCCGATTGGCAGCCCGAGCGTCGGTTGTATCTGACTTGTCTGCGGGGCGCGTCGAGGAGTAACCGGAGACAGATAAGATTTCCTGGTCGTTGCTATTCGAGAAAGTTCTCAGCTCAGGAGCACTTGCGATTATTTTCTTGAATGTTTCCGAAGCGCGGGCGGTGGATAGCCGCCAGTTGTTCTGGTCGATGCCGGTGACGTCGGTGTGCCCTTCAATGAAGACGGTCTCAATGGCAGGCGTGTTGGTGTCGCGACATGTGCGTGCACCATCTTCCATTTTGCATGCAACATAGTCGACAAGCACCTCCCGAAGGATTTGTGCGATTGTCTCTACGTTTCGTTCAGCCTGACCCCTCAATGTCGACTCATCTGAGCCAAACTGGACGGCATTTTCAGTTATCCGAAGGACATCGCTCTTAGGACTGATCACCACTTCAATATTTCGACTGGCAAGCTGGTCCCGGATGCGCTCCAGCAACGTGCGTCGAGCGACCGCCGCATCGTCCATCGCCGCGATGTGACGGCGCACCTCGATCTGCAGCTCGTCGACCTTTCTCGCCGCTTGCCTCGCCGCCTCCAGCGCAACCTGCTGCATGTCCGTCTTCGTCCGGAAATCGAGGGCGAACACCATGAGCATAATGATGAAAATGAACAGGACGCCGACCATCATGTCGGTCATCGAAACGAAATAGTTTTCGCCTTCTTCGGCGGCTGCGTGAGAATCTTCCTCGACAATCATTCACGCAGCGTCCTATTCAGCGGCCAGCGGTAGCAACGCCATCCGCAATCGATCGACTTCCTCGCTCAACGCAGTAGTGTTGTCGTTCATGTCCGTCAGGAGCGGGTTTAGTTTGTCGATAGCGTTCGCGAAGCCGGCGTCGATTTGCTGTACCCGCTGCGCGATGACTTCTCCTTGATCCTGCGCGGCCTTGGCGAGGCCCTCGACGGCGCCGGCAAGGCTCTTGTCAACGTTTTCGAAGCGTTCGCCATAAGATGCCCAGGCCGATGCCAGACGATCGTGGTGCTGCGTCAGCGCATCGGCCAGGGAGCGCGACGCGGCCTGGCCCGCCTCCATAGCAGCTACCGAGGACGCAACCGCTTCCGCCATTTTGTCGGTCGCGCCCGCGATGCGTTCGCCGGACTGGATCAGCGGCGCTGAAGCCGTGCGAACATCCTGGGCCGTCCGCTGGAACGCATCGGCCACGGCGCGCGATTGGTCGGTCGCCTCCCTCACCGCATTGCCCTGCGCGACAAGCGTCGTTTCGGTCCCGCGCATGGCCGCGGCGAAGCGCTCGATCTCTTCGCGGATGGTGGCAAGCGCTCCTCCAAGCCCATCGCGCAGCGCCTTGGCGGCCTCCGCCGATGCACCGCCAATTGCTTCCGCTGCGCCCGCCTGCGCCGCGGCGACCCGCTCGCGCGTTTCCTCGAGTTGCTTCGACAATCCGTCCTGGAAGCCGCCAAGCCCGTTGTTGAAGCTCGATACCTGCCCTTCAAGCCGTTCGAAAACTCTCCCCATTGCTTCTTCGAGGCGCGCGGATGCGCCGGACGCGGCTTGGCCAAGGCTCTCGTCGACCTTGCGGTTCGCCTGCTCCATGGTCTCTCGCAACGCGGCGACCACCTCGACCATGGCGACGCGGCTCTGTTCTGAACTGGAGCCGAGCCTGTCGCCGGCATCCGAAACGAGCCGATTGAGATTCTCGGCCGCCTCCGACAGTCTACGGCCAAAATCGGCTCCGCTGCCGTGGATTCCGCGCTGTGCTTCAGCCAACGCGCCTTGCATCGACTGGAGCGTGGATGCCAGTTCACGTAGTTCGGTGCCAGCGCCCCCCTGAACGCTCTCGCTGAACCGGGTGACGAGTTCTGCCACGCCGGATTGGCTGTTGTCGGAAAGCTTTCCAACGGCGTGGTCAATGCTTGCGGTCACCGGCGCAATGGCGCTCGCGAAGGCGCTTTGGATTTGCGGCGAAAGGTTCTCGCCCATGCGAGCGAAGAAGTCGGCGGAGTTGATCTGCTTCAGCTCGGTGAGTTGCCCCGCCAGCGTCTCGTTCATCTCCACGGAAATCGCCTGAGGCGCGGTGTAGCGAAGCTTCCGCTCCACGGCCGAGCAGAATTTGTCGAAGGCGGATTCGATCACCGAAAGATTGAGTTTGAACCAGAAGGACAAGAAAATCGACGCGCCGAGGCCCGCGATCGAGGTCGCGAATTTGAATGTCGCCACCTGGAGCAGTTCACGTGTCGCAACCTGCATCGCTTCCGCGGTCTCGCTATTCACCGCCGTAGCCGCCTTGTTCAACGCAAGCACCAGGCCGACAAACGTCAACAGCAAGCCGATGCCGACGAAATAGCCGGGGATGCTGCCGACGAGCTTCAACCCGAGAAGATGTTCTCGCGCGACCGACATGTTGATGAAGGCCTGGGGGCGCACCGTGTTGCGATAGACGCCGCCTTCGTCCTTCGGCGAAACAAGCGTCTCGTCGAACTCTTTCCACGCGTGGCCCAGAAGCGGGTGCAATTCCAGCCGCTTGTGCATGGACGGATAGGATTTGGCGAAATCGGCCATATCCTTCGTTTTCTGTATGCGACGCCGGATGCCGAAGATGGCAAGCGAGATCAAGAACGTGTGCATGATGGTGAAAGCGACCGCCAGGGCCACCGCGAACGCAACCAGCCCGGTAGCCAGGGCGAAGGCGAAACCTTGAGTGCTGACGCCTCTCAGATCTCCGTTGCCCGCTTCAACGAGCGTCGCCCAAATCAGATCAACATCCAGCCAGGCAAAAGTGTCGGCGAGTCCCGATAGCGTCGCGAGAGCAATCGCCCAAAATAGTACGAACCGTACGGCGCTGTTCCACAGCAGCTTCGATGCGAAAATAGACATTGCGACCCCCGAACCCGTCCCTACCAATACACCCCAAGGGAAAAGTCGGCGATCTTTTTAAGTGAAGTCTGGATCGGCGGGTGAATATTGTGAATGGCGTTGCCAAATTGTCCCGCTGCCGTTGCTCTTGCTACTGGCTAATAGGCGGCATCGGGAAGGGATCCCTTCGCCTGTTTCGGCGCGGCTACCGCTTACCTGACCGCACGGGACATGATTGCCGGTGCGGTCCCAATGACAACCAGCCTCGTGCCGGCAATCAGCCCCGCCTCGCGGTCTCGCTGACGGAAGATCGCGCATAGGTCGCGGCGAAGATGGCGTCGCTCAGCCATCTCCGGAAATCGTCGTTGTCGCTGAACTGTTTGAACAGCATCCCGTCATCCTTCATGCGCCCGACGATCACCTTCTGCAGGGCGCGGTCGTGTTCGAGCCGGGCTGAATCCTTGTCGGAATTGGCCCGAGCGTTCTGATAGGACTGATCCGCGGCAACCTGGTTAGGAATTTCCTCAGTGATGAGGCGGCGAATTCGGTCCTGGTCCTCCCATTCGACGCCACCCCACATCGCGTTGAATGTCTCGATGATGTTCGAAAGGCGGTCGAGTTCCGGTTCGAGGGCATGTCCGCCGCCGCCCTCCGTCGCAGGGTCGATCTCACCCTCGGCGTCTGCCAGCTGGACTTTCTGGATGGCGCGCTTTTCGACGCGGTAGCTTTCCATGTCGATCGCCTCGAGGACACCTTTGGAAAGGTCTTCCTCCTTGGGGGCCGGCAACTTCGGGATGAGGAAGTTCAGGAAGATCGACAGTTTCTCCCACGCGGCGTATGTGTAGGGCAGGATCGCGGACAAAAATCCAAAGGTGCGCACAAACGCCTTTGCATTGCCCTTGAACCCGACTTGCTGGTCCTCGTCGAACTCTCCGACATAGGTTGCCACACAGGAATCCAGGATCGGGTCCAATTGGTCCCGATCGGCGCCGTCGAGATAAAGACGAGCCAGGGTTTCGACCGACTGAGCGTCGTAGACGAGTGCGCCGTCCAGCGCCGCTTTGAGGTCGTGAAGTTTGTTCGGATCGGTTTCATCGCTGAGGATCGTGGTGCGGTAGTACGGCTCGAACGCGGCCCTGATCCCTTCGACATCATTCATGAAATCCAGCACGAAGACGTCGTGCTTCCGGGGATGCGCCCGGTTCAAACGCGAGAGCGTCTGCACCGCCTTCACGCCCGACAGGGCTTTGTCGACGTACATGGTGTGAAGCAACGGCTGGTCGTAGCCGGTCTGGAACTTGTCGGCGCAGATCAGGAAGCGATATGGATCCTGTTCGATCCGTTCCGGAATGTCTTTCGAGGGAAAGCCATTCAGCGTCGCCTCCGTTATCTTCGCGCCGCCATACTCGTGCTCGCCGGAAAAGGCGATGATCGCCCGATGGGAACTCTTGCGTTCGGCAAGGTAGGCCTTGAACGCATGGTAGTACTGAATGGCGCGCTCGATGCCGCTCGTCACCACCATCGCCCGCGCTTCGCCGCCGATCTTTCCCAGCGCCAGCACCTGCTCGTGAAAGTGGTCGACCATGATCTCGGCCTTCAGCCGAATCGCATGGTCATGGCTCTCGACATAGCGGCGCAGCTTCTTGGATGCCCGCTTGGTGTCGAACTCAGGATCGGCCTCCACCGTCTTGATCAGGTGATAGTAGCTGTCGACCGGCGTATAGTGCTCGAGCACGTCGAGGATGAATCCTTCCTGCACCGCCTGCTTCATGGTGTAGCTGTGGAACGGCAGATGACGGATCCGGTCGCCCTCCGGCGCGGGCAATCCAAAAAGCTCCAGCGTCTTGTTCTTGGGCGTGGCGGTGAAGGCAAAATAGCTGGCGTTAGCCAGCATCTTCTTCGCCTCCATCAAACTGTTGATCTGGTCCTCGAAGGATTCGCCGTCCTCGTCGTCACCCGGCCGGGCGAGCGCCTGACTCATCGCCGACGCGGTCTTTCCGCCTTGGCTCGAATGGGCCTCGTCGATGATAATAGCGAAGCGGCGGTCCCGGTGCTCGCCGCCGATGTCGTCCAGGATGAACGGAAACTTCTGCACCGTAGTGATGATGATCTTTTTTCCGGTTTCGATAAAGCGCCGGAGGTCGCCGGAGCGGTCGGCATGGCCGACGGTCGAGCCGACCTGCATGAAGCCACGGATAGTCTGATTGATCTGGTCATCGAGAATACGCCTATCAGTGACGACGATAACGGTATCGAAGACCTGCGCGCCCTGATGCTTCAAGCCGACGAGCTGATGCGACAGCCACGCGATCGAGTTGGATTTGCCGCTGCCGGCCGAATGCTGGATCAGGTAGCGGTAGCCAGCGCCGTGCTCGCCGGCATGAGCCAGCAACTTCCGAACCACGTCGAGCTGGTGATAGCGGGGGAAGACCTGGTCACGCTTCTTGCGCCCGGTCCTCGGGTCCTTCAGTTCGACGATCTGGGCGTAGTTCTCTAGGATATTGGTCAGGCTGTCGGGCCGCAGGATTCGCTTCCAGAGATAATCGGTCTTCAATCCGTCCGGATTGGGCGGGTTGCCGGCGCCATCGTTCCAGCCCTTGTTGAAGGGCAGGAACCAGGGCCCTTTGCCAGTCAGCTTCGGGCAGAAGCGCACCTCCGCGTCATCGACGGCGAAATGGGCGAGACAGCGGCCGAATTCGAACAAACGTTCGCGCGGGTCACGGTCGGTCTGGTACTGCCTGACGGCGTCGGCTACCGTCTGCTTGGTCAGGCTGTTCTTCAATTCGAACGTGAACAGTGGAAGGCCATTGAGGAATATGGCCAGGTCCAAGGCCAGAGCCTTTTCATCTTTCGAGTAGCGCAGTTGCCGTGTGACGCTGAACCGGTTCTGGGCGTTCAGCGCTTCGGCCTTCGTGTTTCCAGGCGAGGCCGAACCATAGAATAGTTCGAGATGTGCAGGGCCATGGCTCACGCCGTGGCGCAGAACATCGACGACGCCGCGCCGGCTGATTTCGCCCTGCAATCGGCTCAGGAACTTGCGCCGGGCCGGGCCGTCCGCACCGAGATCGAGCGCTTCAGCCGCTTCCGGCTGCGTCGCCCTGAGAAAGCCCGTCATCTGCCTGAGGTCGACGGCGTAGTCGCGATCGAAGTCCGTCGGGTCGCCGAGCCGATAGGCGTTCAGGCCGACAAATGGCTCCGGCGTTTCCTGAAAGCCGCCTTTCATCTCTTCCACGGTCCGCCCGGCGAGCGCCGCGCAGATCAGGTTCTCCAGGCCGCGCTCGCTGGTGTCGGTCTTCATCAGGCGGCAAGCCACCCCTTCGAGTTCAGCGTGTGGAAGGCGATGCCGACCTGTCGTGGCGAGAAGCGCCGCTTTCGATCGCTCCAGGAATAAACCTTCGCGACAGCCTCCTCGGCATCCTTCGCCTGCTCGTGGGTGGCCACCCAGTGAACGGTCGTGAGCAGCTCCAGCCCGAAGGGGGTCTCGAATCCTTCAACCAGCTTTCCTACGCGTTCGAAACGGCTGACCGTGTCTTGGCTGCTCGCCAGGAATGCTTCCGCGTCCTTCGTGGCGCCGGGCACGAGTTCGAGTTGCTTGTCTGGCGCATCGCCGCCGTCCGCATAGCCCGATACAAGGTGCCCTTCGACCGAACGGAGCACATGGCGGAGATTCTCGGCATAGGGTCCGTAAGGGCCCTTCACGTATCGAAGATTAAGGGGCTCTCCGGCCTCCTGCATGAAATACATGAGCTTGTGCACTTCGAGGAGCGTGACGAACGGGTCCATAAGCCCGCCCAGATAGCGATGCATCAAGGCGACGAGCGCGGCACGCCCGGGGGTCATGGACGGAACCTCGCGCGAGGTCGTCGAAACCGGGGCGCTATTGGGCTCGAATACGATCACGTCGAGACCGTCGATCGCGCTCAATGCGGCTTCGATGCGCGGGCGCACGTCGGCCCAGTTCAGACCACCGAGGCCGCTTCCCAGTGGAGGAATAGCAATTGAGCGAATGCCACGCCTGCGAATCTCTTCGACAAGCGCCCGGAGGCCGGAGTCGATATCTTCCATCCGACTCTTGCCACGCCAGTGTCGCTTGGTCGGGAAGTTGATGATGTATTTGGGGTTCGTGAGGGTTCGGGTCTCAAACACGAACATCTTGCCGGGCTGCACTTCTTCACGCGCGCAAGCGGCGGCATAAGCCTTGAAGTTCTCCGGGAAGTCGTTCTTGAACTGGAGGGCGATCCCGCGCCCCATGATCCCGACACAGTTGACCGTGTTGACGAGCGCCTCGGCATTCGCCCTCAGGATATCTCCCGTTCTGAACTCGATCATCGCCATCCCTCTTAGTAATACCATCCTCTTTGTATTTCTATAATCGGCCGATGCGCCGCGCCCTGCATTGCCGTCGAAACCTTTTGCACGATACTTTGGGAATGAACGCCGATCCTCTCGACAAGGTCCCATGGGAAGAACTGCTCCACAAGGAATTCAGCCTGCTTGCCTTCCTTGATGTCGGCGGGACGAAAATCGGTCGCCGCCACCGCCTGCCAGTTGACGTCTCCCAACTGAACCAGTTGCGCGCGAAATTGCGTATAGACGGCTCCGGCATTCGACAGCGAGAACGCCCACCGTCGTCCGTTCTCCTCCGCCCACTGAACGACCCGGTGTAGATCAGCCTCCAGATGCACGATTGGTTGTTGTCCACCACGATAGGTAAGTTCGGGATGGTTCGCGCAGTGGATCACGTACAACATAATAGATCGCGAACAAAAATAGAACGGGATAAAATCGCCCACATGCACACCGTCATGGCAGGAGACCGGCAGAGACAGCCGCCGCTGCTTGATGCTGCCCATGCCGATGACGGTTCCGCCTTGCCGCTGCACCATGACGGAATCGGAGCAAAGCCCTCCGTCAGCGACAATCGATGCGAGATTGTCGACGTGGACAATGTGATAGATCTTGGGTTGGGCGGGAACGGGCAACCTCAGGCAGCCTCCTCGTTCTCGGCGTCGTCGAACGCTTCCTCCAGGTCTTCGTCGTCACCCAGCTCTTCGAGAAGTTCGCGGTCGGTGGCCTCCGGCAGGCCGGCAGCGAGCGCCCGCACGTCGAGCTTGCCGGTGACGACATCGGCGGCTAGGCGGGTGTAATATTCCCGGAAAAAACTGATTTCGGATCGCGCAGTTTCCATAGTTCGATCAAGAGCCTGGACGCTCAATTCAATTGACGCGACAATTGCATCTTGCTGCGCCAGTGGTGGTACCGGAAGGACTATATCCTTCATGCGTCCCAACCCAAGGTCTTGGTTTGTCGCTCCACGTGTGAGCAGCTGCGATTGCTCGTAACACTTGGGTGAGTTCAGAGCCAATGCGAGGAACTTCGGTCGTATCTTGTCCTCTCTTAATTTCAGAACTGCGATGTGGACCCAAACCTGAAAACGGAAATCACGGTCCACCGCAAGAGCAACGCCAGTTGTCCCGCCCTTGGTGTAGAGAACATCGCCCACTTCTGGTTTGATACGCCGACAGAACTCAAGATAATCAGAT
Source organism: Mesorhizobium sp. M0136 (assembly GCF_040322515.1). Lineage (NCBI taxonomy): Bacteria > Pseudomonadati > Pseudomonadota > Alphaproteobacteria > Hyphomicrobiales > Phyllobacteriaceae > Mesorhizobium > Mesorhizobium sp. M0136. The sequence goes on along the minus strand of NZ_JAMYTP010000012.1, from coordinate 119,305 downwards.
TCCGAGATGAACTTTTCAGTTCCGAGATTCCATTCGTTCGGCCGAATATTCCGCGCAGAAAGGAATGGAATTCCGCCGCCTTGGTATTCAGGCGAGTGATGTGGGCCGTCAACCGCTCTCGTGATGACTCTCCGCATCGGCAACAACTGCCAACGCTCAGGTAATTCAGGGAACCAAGGATTGCCAGTCGTGATGAATCGGGAGGGTTGATCGACGCCGGCTGAGACGGCCCGGTGGATGATGGCCTGTTTCTGCTCGTTCAGGAGCGCGATCATTTTCTGCTTAGCGCGGATCAGCTTCGAGGTATGGACGCCGTGCCAGTCCAGAAACCTCGCGATCAATCGCTGCTCGTCTATGGATGGTTGAATGAAGGGGATGTTGAGAAAATCCGGCGGGTAGAGCCGCAACCTTGAGGTGGTGATACCGCGTGAACCGCGGACGTATTCGGCGCGATAAATTTCGGTTCTAAGCAGGTAGTCGAGAAATTTCGGCTCAAACCGATCCGCTACTCGCGAGCGATAGACCGCGTATGCTGGACTGACGATACCAACGTGGCGGCTGACGCCGATGGCGGCCATCCACGCCCACATCGTGTTCACGACGATGTCGCCGGGGTTGCAAACCTTATGGCCTACGTAGCTTTCGGCCATGAACATCGTAATGTTTTTCTGGCTGCGCGGCGTGACTCCTGTCTTATGCGAAACGGAAAGCAGTTCCTCGTCACCCTGCTCTGACCGATCGTCAGCTTCGTAGAACGAATATTTGGCTCGATGTATTTCCCAATGCGCCGGCACCGCCCCCAGCCACCGCAGGCCGGACGGGTTCATGTCCGGATAGGGCTTCAGTCCTTCGATCATGCGGCGCGCGCCTGCTCGCCCGCGCGCGCTTTCAGTATGTCCTCGAACCACAGGATCGCCGCCTCGCCATCCTTTCGCGTCACGTCGGTCACGGTGCGGCTGTGGCGGATGTTGTTGCGCAAGCCGGCGAGCTGGTCGAAGCGTCCGATCAATCCCGGCTTAGTTCCGAACCAGGATTCGAAGACCGTCCACAATCCGGCGCCACAAAGCGCCTCCTGCGTCTCGCGCAAGTCGGCATACTCCAGCCGCCGGGTCAGCGACTTCATCTCCTCAGGATCGAGCGCCGGATTCTTCTTCAGTTCGCCCTTGATGCGATCGTCGATCTTGACCAGCACATGCGGCGGCAGGCGTGAAGCATCCCCGCCGCTGGCCGTGGCGATTGCCGCGCGTAGGGCCAGCTCGATCTTCTCCATGCGTTCGTCGAGCGCACGCAAGTCGGGCGGCAGGTCCAATCTACCCTTAACAAGCAAGCTTTCGATCGCGGCGGTCAGCGTCTTCTGGCGTTCCGTAATGAAGGCTTCGTAGTCGGCCGGCGTGAAGGGATTGCGCAACAGAATGTCGAGCGCAGCGGGACTGACGAAGTGCGAGGCCATGATCTTCTCGATTTCATCTCGACCGATACTCTTGATCAACTCTGGAAGGTAGGCGTTGGGCAGCCGATCCCGGATCGCTTCCCGGTTGGTGGCTGCGGTCAGCGGGGTCCGGTTGAGGATTGTGTGGCCGAGTTGTCCGGACAGATTCTTCAGCCCCCATGACGACGGTACGATATGGTGGTCGTCGAGTTCGTCGGGCTGCGGAACATTGCCAGTGATCCAGTCGCGCGCGCCCTGGATCACAAGCAGATTGAATACGGCGTTGTAGATCGAGGCGCCGCGCTTGGTCTCCGTGCGCAGATCGAGAGAGGCCAGCTTGGTCTTGAACTCGCCGATCAGCGGCGGCTCCGCGTCATCCTTTTCGAGCCACAGCCGCACGTCCTGGAAGTCGCGGGCACTCGTGGATTCGACCGAACCGGAATAGCGGTTCGTGAAGATGCTCGCCCAATACCAGTGGCGGAGCTTGCGGCCGCCCTTCAGCCGTTCCTCGGCCGGCAACTGCTCGACCTGGTTCAGCAGCGCGGCGAACACAGGCAGGATCGAGACGTAAGGCAGATACCCGGCGCTGGTGACGCCGAATTCCTGCGGGTGCTTGAGCCGCTTGATGGCCTTCTCCAGCGCATCCACGGCGGATTTCCAGCGAGCCTCGAAATCTTCCACGCTGGTGACGAGGGCCTCCTTTCGCAGCGTGCCGTCAGGATCGCGGAATGGCCTCTCGGTTCCGGGCAGCAGGAAATAGAGATATTTCGGCGAGCAGTAGGACTGCCGCAGGATCGACATCACCTGCAGGACGTAGACGTTCATCTTCGGCGTATCGACAAAGTCGAGGCGCTTACGGGCGTCGCGCCAGAGCTGCTTCAGCTGCAAACCCTTAGGCTTCAGCAACGCGTTCATCAGGTCGAACACGTCGAGCCTCACGCCGCGGCTATTGATCTGGGTAAAGATGTCGCAGACCTTTTCGATCTCCAACTCGCGGTCGAGTTCGACATAGGAGATCTGGAACTGCTGGGTCACTCCCTTGACGTGTTCGCCGAACGTGACCGCGTTTTCGGCATGGAGCGTGGCGGTCACGGCTCCCTCGCTGCCGGGGACGGCGTTCGCGGCCGTATCGGCCCAGTATTTGTGATAGCCCTGCACCCAGTTGGGTAGCGCCCAACCGCCGGCCCCGACCAGGCTGAACGGAAAGATGTGGTCGCGGTACTGCGCCTCGATATCTCCGAGGATTTTGGGACCCTTCCCCCAACCCCAATCGTATTGGAACGCCTCGTCATGTTCCTCGGCCATGAAGCGGTCGACATGCATGTAGTAGAAGGCCCGGTTCTTCTTTTTTGGCAAATTGATCTTAGGCGCCAGGAATGCGTAGTGCATGGCCGTGAGGCGCTGCTGGCCGTCTAGTACGATATATTCGGGCTTTCCGCTTCCCTCGTGCCCATAGACCGGCTCACAGGAAAGATCCGCGTAACTGCGGGCGCTCCCCCGCCACAGCAGCAGGCTGCCGATATAATAGTCGAGAAAGATCGACCGCATGAGTTCGCGAATGTCCCAGGGTTCCCATTCGAACTCACGCTGGAAATCGGGAATGACGTATCGGCCTTCCCGGAGCCGCTCAACCAAAGTGCTCAGGCTGATGTGATCGGGTTTCTGGGCGTCTCTCATCAGGCGGTTTCCCCCACTACTTCGGCCAGAAGGCCGTCTGTCTCACGCTCCAGCGCCAGGATGTCGGCGCGTATCTCCTCCAGCGTCCGCAGCGGCTTCGGCTTGTAGAAGTGTCGAGTGAAGCTGATCTCGTACCCGATCTGCGTCTTGTCTTTCGCCACCCACGCGTCCGGCGCATGCGGCAGAACCTCGCGTCGGACGAAGGATTCTATGCCCCCAGGCTCCGTCAAAGGCACCTGCTCGGTATCACGCAGCTCCGAATCCGGCTCATATTCCACCACGCACACACGGCCGTCGATCCTCGCCTCGCAGAAGCCATGCAGTGGGTTGGGCTGTACCTTGCCCAGCTTGTGGATGCGGCGAATGAGAGGGTGTCCTCGGTGCGAAACGCGGCCGGCTTCCTTGAACGCCTTTATCTCCTTGGCCCCATAGACCGCCTTCGGATCGATGTCTGTGACCCGCAGCGGGCGTTCCACCGTCACTTTCGAATAACCGAACGACGCATTCTCGAAAATCTTCGACTGCTCGGTCTCTTCGAAGGCGGCGAACGTGTCGAGGATTCTGCGGATGTCAAATTCCGAAAGGTCGCAATTCTTCTTGCCGAGATTCTTGCGCAGCGGCGTGAACCACTGCGTCGCGTCAATCAACTGGATTTTACCCCGGCGGTGCTTGGTTTTGCGATTGGAAAGCACCCAGACATAAGTCGCGATGCCCGTGTTGTAGAAGAGGTTGAGCGGCAGGGCGACGATCGCCTCGACCCAATCCTTCTCGATGACCCACCTGCGGATGTTGCTCTCGCCGGAACCGGCGTCGCCGGTGAAAAGAGACGAACCGTTGTGGACCTCCGCAACCCGGCTGCCCAATGTGGTGCCGGGTTTCATCTTGGAGATCAGGTTGGCCAAGAACAGCATCTGCCCGTCGCTGGACCGGGTCACGAGGCTGTATTCTGGATCGCCGTCGTGCTCGATGATAAAGCGCGGGTCCTTGATCCCGCTTTTGCCGCCCATGCGTTCCTGATCGCTTTTCCAGCTCTTCCCGTAGGGGGGATTCGAGAGCATGAAATCGAACGACTTGGCCGGAAAGGCATCGTTCGACAGGGTTGAGTGCTCTGGCCCGCCGACGAGATTGTCGGCTGCTTCGCCTTCGCCCTTCAGCAGGAAGTCGGCCTTGGCGATTGCGTAGGTTTCGGCGTTGATTTCCTGCCCGAAGAGATGCGTTGAAACCTGCTTGCCGTGCTCATCGGCGAGTTCCCGCAAGGTTTCCTCGGCAACCGTGAGCATGCCGCCGGTGCCGCAGGCGCCGTCATAGAGCATGTAGGACCCACTCTCGATTTTCTCCGCAATCGGCTCGAAGATCAGGCGCGCCATGAGCTTGACGGCGTCGCGAGGCGTCCAGTGCTCACCGGCTTCCTCGTTGTTCTCCTCGTTGAAGCGCCGAACCAGCTCTTCGAAAATCGTTCCCATCGCATGATTGTCGAGACCGGGGTGCTTTACCGAACCATCACCGTTCAGCACCGGGTTGGGGCTGACGTTGATGGACGAATCCATGAACTTTTCGATTAGCGTGCCAAGGGCATCGGCCTTGGACAAGCGCGGGATCTGATTGCGAAACTCGAAGTTCTCCAGGATTTCCTGCACGTTGGGCGAAAAGCCGTCGAGCCAGGCCTCGAAGTCGGCTTTCAACTGCTGCCGGGTGGCTCGATTGCGTAGATCGCGCAAAGTGAATCCCGACGTATTGTAGAATGCCTGGCCCGCAGCCTGACGCAGCGCCAGATCCTGGTTGTCGACCTGCGCCTTGTTGAGCGCAGCCTTCATGTCCATGACAGCGGAATTTGCGGGCTCCAGGACCGCGTCGAGCCGTCGCAATACGGTCATCGGCAGGATCACGTCCCGGTATTTGCCCCGGACATAAAGGTCTCGCAGCACGTCGTCCGCGATGCCCCAGATAAAATTGCTGATCCAGTTCAGATGCCCGTTCTGCACGCCACGCCCCCATGATTCCCACGAACTTAGCTGGTTGGGCGTGGTCAGCCAAGAAATCATTGGATGGGACAGCTATTTGCAGCTCTTATGCGAATCCGCTCCCCGACTTCGTCAAGTGTCACACCTAGCCTTCGGCCTGAACCATACGTTGCAAGCTCAATTGACTGCTGCGCCTCCTCAAATGACATCGGTCCTTCACCAATCCGGGTGACAGCTATTGTCACGATCAGTGCTTACGATTCTATTATGAGTTGGGTGGGGGAGTGAAATGAAACTTGAAGGATCGGAGATTTTGCTTTCCACATCGGACCCGATGCGGTTCACGGGCTGTAATCATGCGACCGCAATAGACCTCAAATACGCGAAAGCCAGATCAAACAACGTGCATGAAGTGTGGTGCCAGCAAGACGATTTGCAACGCGCGAGATAACGCCGCTCGCATTCTAGCCAGCCCGTCGCCGAACGATATTCACCGCGATTGGCAGGGAGAGAGCTACGTCGACACCGGAATGGGATTTGTCGTGCGCAAGGCGGTCTTAACTGACATTGGTCGCTATCTCTACGGCGACCTGTATTCGACGCGCGGGAGCGTCATCAATCCCAAGAAGGTCTATGTCATCGCCAAGGAATGGAACTGTGCGGAGTAGCAGTTCGCGCGGCTTGGCCGTTGGGCAGATCGGAGATATGATATCACGGTCCATTTCAAAATTTTTTTCGCACTAAGTTTCAGACCATCGGTGGCGCAAATGCCTGCCAGAAAAACGTCTACTCCTTCCGCCCAGATCGGAATGCATTTGTTCGCGTGGCCGAACCGATGATCCGCACCGAGCGCGTAATTCAAAATCCGCCTGGCGCGATTTCTAATCAACGCTGCAATCTGGTTCAAAAGGCAAGCCGTGATGGGCCCTAGGTTCGCCTGCAACGCGGATAGGCCGCGTCCAACTGAGATTAGTTTGGTCACTATGACCTCTGCGGCTGATGAGCCGCAGGCCGCCCGCGTCTTTTCACGCTAGATGCGTGCCCGGGGGGGCGGGCGCGAGGCTGACGCCAACATCGGCCGTCAAAATCCCCTAGTTTGTATCGCCACGGGGGCGTTCAAAAGGCCGATCGAAATCCCTAGTTCATTTTTGTCTATTGGACTAAGAATTTTCCGTAGCGACCAATCGGAAAATAAATGGAGTTAACCAGCTTATGTCTTCTCTCTTTCCTCCTATTCTATTAGAACTTCCTAATAGAAGTCTCTTCTAGAGTCGGGCGAGACGTTGGAGGAAAAAAAGAAAAAAGATGGGAACCCATTTTTTCCTTCGATTGATCGCCACGGAAATTCTTAGTTCAATAGACAAAAATGAACTAGGGATTTCGATCGGCCTTTTGAACGCCCGAGGGTTACTCTTCTTCCACGACAATCTCTGGCAATACCTCACTATGTGTCGATGTTCCGAAACTTCGCGGGCCACTTCATGCCGATGGCAGACAACAGAAGTTTGCAGACCCGTAATCTATTGGACCGAGGCAATGGTTGGTTCAATCCATTCGCCGACATCCTATAGACAACGCAACGTGGCCACTTCAACTTCCGTTTCTGGCGCTTAAATCTCGTGGACCAACCACCGGAGATCAGGCATGCCAATACACAGCACCTACCGCGCCAGGGTCAGAGCGTCCGCCCGCCTTGCGATCAGTCGAGAGGTCGCGCGTCTGATTGTCGATCAGTCTGTACCCTATCTCGAAGCCGCTAGACGAGTCATCCAAGACCCTGACTTCTACGAGACGTTCCTCGACGCACGTTGGAACGGTAAGAGTGTCAAGCAACCGTCGGCCAGCGCGGTCTTGGTGTGGTTCACCAGACTTGGGCTAACTCCCGAGCAGTTGATTGGGCATATCCGACGCGAGATGAACGCGGGGCGTTCCGAAGATCGGTACCACTGCGGTTGAAAGGGCGACGCCGCGGATCCACGATGGACGTCTAATTCCCTCTAGGGACGTCCTTCGCTCATCAGAACCTTGCGCTAGATTTCCCCGGGCCAGGAGGCACCCTGCAGCGGATCCTTACTGTTGAGGCCCGAAGGGACTCGGCGCCGCGAGAAGGCGCTGTAGCGGTGCCTGTATGAGTCAAGAAGAGCCATCCAGGATTGGCGGCTGTCATCAATCGGTCCCATCCGCGCTATCCGGCGCCATCATGTCCAAGGGATGCGACTCCTCGAGCTTCTTGATCGCGGCCTGCAAACGCGGCCTCCGTTGTTCACGGCCCTCTTCCCGCAGCGCTTGCAGGCGATCGAATGAAACGGACGGAACAAATTCAACAGACGTCAGATTGCCGCGCGATGAATATCGAAACTCCATCTTCATGGCCCCTACAAGGCCCACGCCGTTGGCGATTACAGCAGCGAGTTCGTTCAGTCGGGCGGCAAACCCGAACAGCAAGGCGGTCGCCGTAGGGCATTGGCGACTGGCGACATTATCGACCAGCCTCTCATAATCCTTGACCCAGATCAGCTCCCCAATGCCTCGGCCGGGACCCTCGTTGGGGGACAGTGCCGCGTACAAATATGCTGGCAAGAAGTCCTCCTCGTACACAATTCCTTTGTCCCCTCTAGCCCACACGATTTCTGCATTGCCGCTCTGGTTGACCCGTGCATCCAAGAAAACGCGGGGGGTCCTTTTTTGTTGGGTGACCAGTTTACTCCAACCGAGAGGATCAAGTAGAAGTCCGACGTTTCTTGCATTGACACCAAAGTCGAAGGACGTGCTGACCAGCATCCAGTTAAGCTCGGAATACAGTTTTGAGCGTCCGCCCTTGTGGCGCTTTCTAGCGATTGCCAGATAGTCAGCACTCGAAACTGTGGGGTCGAATCTATTAGACATTTTGAAAGTCCTTGGAATGCGACAAGGCGAGCAGCCACGGGGCTCGCTTTCGAGCGCCGCAGCTTCGGGCGTGGATTTGTTGGTGAGAGAACACTATGTGTTCGAAGGAGCATTGCGTTCGAAACGCTGAACAATGTGGTGGTATGAATCCGGAGCTGTGTAGCCGGCGTCTGTCACCAATTTGGCGGCACGTTTCATCACGTCGATCGTGGGTCCGATCGCGTGAAAAACGGCGTCGTCATAGTGAAGGTCTATCTCCGAAGCGAGTTCACGCAAAAGATCGTTCAGCGCGTTCGCCGTTGTTGGGTCGATTTTCATTTTGTAATTCCCGCGTTTGGCTTTCAGCGCCGCCGAAGCTCAGGTAAGAGACGATAGAGATGATATCTATATATCGAATTCAGTATTTTAACACTGTGTACGATACATAAGGCGGCGGGCACCTCGTTCAATACGCAGGTGAAGATTTATTTCGGAGGATTGGATGTCGACGACAGACTGGGAAAACCTGATCAGCAATCTGTTGAAGGCAGAACTGAAGATGAAGGGAGTGACCTACGCTCAGCTTGCTGAAAAATTGGCAGCGCTGGGAATCCAAGAGAAGGAAGCCAATATTCGCAACAAGCTGGCACGGGGTCGATTCAGTGCAGTTTTTCTTGCCCAGTGCCTCAAAGCCATTGGTTCGCAACGATTGCGCCTCGACTGATAGGCCGGAAGCATCGGGCAAGGCAGCCGTCTTTCGAGGCTTGCTTGTCAAAGGTTTCCTAACCGCATCTGAGCGCACCTGGCGAAGTTGCTTTCCCTTGTGAGACGGACGGCGGGCCGCGCCTTCATGATCGACACTGCTTATCGTGCCCTGACTGACTGGCCGGTACCATACCCGCAGGATCAGCGTGCTCGGGCTGGCGCAAGTAGTCGTGATCTTGCCGACTAAGTTTGACAACAAACAGTCGCTCCAGTACGGAGCAGCGCTTCTTCGCATTCTCCGCAACGGAGATCATAGATGCGCATTAAACATCCAATCACCAATGATTCGATGCCCTGTTGACACGGAGTCAACAACGGATTCGAATGGAAATTGGCCGATTTGGAGAGAGAAGCTATGGACTGGACAAGCATCGCCGCCACCAAAGTCAACGATTTGACGAAGACTCGCTCTGTTGGAAGGCCAGTTAATTCTCATGTCGTACTGTCTCGACCGGCCCCTAAGCCGGATTATGACCTCATGAAAAAAGCAATCCACAGCGCTCCCGATCCGGCTCCGAGCAAGAGCAGCGAGCGAAAGTAGCCGCGTGGTGGCCAAAGCGCCGCTGGTTGAACTGCCATTTCCGCGAGGAAACGGGCTTCCGACGCAGTCGCCTCTCTATTGGGTTGGACAAAAAGACCGATATCTTCGGCAGGTGCTCATTCGAGATATCGAGGAGCTGACAGGTAGACGCCTTATCGTTTATTTTGCAAATCGCTTCCGTGATGAGGCCGGCATTGACGACGCCGACCCAGTATACCTGATGGAGCTACTCAGCGACGTCAACACTGGTGACCCGGTTGACCTTTTGATTGAGACCAACGGAGGGAAGACAGATTCGACCGAAGCCCTGGTGACGCTCCTGCAGAACAGATTGGTGGACTATCGTGCCATCGTAGCCAATGCGGCGAAGAGCAACGGGACTCTTCTTTGCCTTGCAGCAAAATCAATCATTATGGGCGCGCCATCCGAACTCGGTCCGATTGACCCACATTTGAATGGCATTCCCTGCACGGTCTTATCTGATCCCGTCGTGGCCCAGTCGAACTTCCCCCTCCATAGCCTTGCGCTGCTTGCGATGAAGCAGACCAAGAAGCTCGCCGAGAGTCTCCTGCGAAATGGCATGCTGCAGGGCAGCGCGCCGGGCGAGGTCGAACGAGTTGCGCAGGCGTTGGGTAGTCGGGATACATATTTCTCCCACGGGTCGGTGATAGATCATCGGGAAGCGGCTCAATTGAACCTGAAAATCCAATACCTTCCGCCTGGCGATGAGCTATGGGAACGGATTTGGCTCCTCTATTCGATGTACGATTTTGATGTTCGTCGCGATAACTACCTGAAGATATTTGAAGGACGTGCCCGGAGTACAGCGATTGGAGCCCCCCCGAAGGTTGTGTAATATAGACGCCTCGCCACCTCTTCGCCTTGGCAGAGACTAACGGCGACCCCCTAGGGGGTCATCAGCTTGAGGGAAGTCCGAAAACAGCTTCTCGCTTCGCGCAAAGGCTCGTAGCAGCCTTCTTGCCTACACTTCGATGGTTTCCTCGCCGGAAGTGACGACCCTTTGCGTTGGTTTGGGAAGCAGAATTTTCTCAACTGCTTTCGCGAGTGGTTCGATGCCGAAGTGGCGATAGTTACCGGCCTCGGACTTGGCAGCATGACCCTGGATATGGTTGGCTACGCTGTCCAGAATTTCGGCATCAACAGCTTGTGATTTCCACCAATGGCGAAGAGCGTGGTTCGGCGCCTTACGCCGATCGTCAAAACCTTGCTCGCGGATCCATGATGCAAGATGGTTCGTGACGCCTTTTGAAGCATGGGTCTTTGCCGGCTTGCCGGAAGATCGCTTATAGAAAAGCGGTCCATCACCTCGCTGCTTGACGAACGCTAGGAAGCCCGCCGCGATCACGGCGGAATGGATTGGAACCGTACGCTCGGAGTTTTCGTTCTTTAGTGACCCTCCGTCGGGAGCGGGCCTTATGCGCATAACATCTATGCCGTCTTCCCGGCCGATTGAGTTGCCCCATAGCTGAGCTATCTCGCCTATCCGAGCGCCACTAGTGGCCGCAAGCCAGATCAGCCAACGCCTTGGAGGTGTTGCGGTCTGCTCCGCCACGAAAAGAAGCCGACCTACCTCTTCGGTCGAATAAGGTAGCATTCTAGTGCCCGCCTTCTTAGTCGTCGCGACACCAACGCCAGCAGCCGGATTTTGACTGAGAAGTTTGTTGTCAATCGCGAAACGGTAAAGGACGTTCACAGCCGCCAGGTACGAGCCGTTAATAGTCTTGGCCGCTAAGCCCTCGGCCACCAGCTCATCCTTCCAAGAAACCAGATCGATGTCTCTAATGCGGCGCGCGTCCTCATGGCCAACGTGGGTTTGCAACGATTTGATTACCGTACGCCAGGTCGTTCGCGTACTGGCCGCCGGCGAGCGTTCCGAAGCCCATTTCTCGAACAAGCTCTGCAGAGAAACCAGACCCGTTTGGACGAAAGCAGGAAAACGGGCCGCTTTCGGGTCCGGTGAATAGTCACCATCCGCATTTCGCTTAAGCGCAAAGGCAGCGTCAGTTACCGCCTGATGAACTGCTATCAGCAGCTTGTTTCGGGTCTCTGACTCCACGATGATGGCATGAATCCCTAAGACCCAAGAAACGAGCCCGCCAAACCGCCCCTCGATCGCGGCCGGATTGTTCGAGGGCTGCAGCGCGTTCACGCCTTCGCTAAGATCCTCTCCAAAAACGGACGCCGCAATATCGTTTTCGTCGGGAAACGAAAATCCAATGGATGGAAGATTATCCAATCGGCCTTCGCGCGCTGCTCGATTTAGCGCCTTGAATGATGCCCAGTCTTTCGGTGTGCCGGGGTTCTCTTGAAACGCCTCGACGTACAGCCGATAGATCTCTCCTGACAGTGCTACAATCTGTCGTTGAGATAGGGTTGTTGGACCGACCCGCAGGGCTTCGTAAGCTCGTTCAAGCTGGGTCACCGCTATGCTAGTACGGACCTTCGCGACTAGTTTGTCGCTCGTCCCTAGCGAAAAGCTGACGACGTTGCCTAGCTTGGGTTGAATGAACAGCGCAGGATCAAACTTGCTCTTTGGAAAGTGCAATATGACCCGCTCGTTGCGGGCAACCTTCAAAATGTCAGTCGGCACCCGCCGAACGAGATAACGATTGGCCGAGTGAGGTCTCGTAGTTGGTGACGTCATTCGCAAGGCCATGTGCAGCACCTTTGTGTAGCAGTCGATGACCCGGAACCCTAGGGTTTCCAGGAAATCAAGAGCTTACAAAGGGATTGGTGCCCAGAAGAGGACTCGAACCTCCACTCCTTGCGGAACACGGACCTGAACCGTGCGCGTCTACCAATTCCGCCATCTGGGCTGGTGCGCGCTCATTAAGCGGGCGAGGGATGAGTGTCAACGCGCTTTTTTGAAAGCCGCGTTGCTTCTCCGACTCAATGCTCCAGCACTTCCTTCGATGCCACCGTCGAATCGGCGTTGAGCGTGTAGATGATCGGCACGCCGGTGCCGAGCTCGAGCTTGACGATCTCCTCGCCCGATTTGCCGTCCAGCGCCATGATCAGCGCGCGCAGCGAATTGCCGTGTGCCGCCACCAGCACCGTGCCGCCGCGCAGCACATGCGGCTGCAGATCGTGCAGGTAATAGGGCCAGACGCGCGCGCCGGTGTCTTTCAGGCTTTCACCGCCGGGCGGCGCCACGTCGTAGGAGCGGCGCCATATATGCACCTGCTCCTCGCCCCATTTCTTGCGCGCATCATCCTTGTTGAGGCCGGAGAGATCGCCATAGTCGCGCTCGTTCAGCGCCTGGTCGCGGATGGTCTCGAGCTCGCTCTGGCCAACGGCGTCGAGAATATGCTGGCAGGTCTTCTGCGCCCGGATCAGCGACGACGTGAAGGCGATGTCGAATTTCATGCCGCGCGCCCTGAGCTTGGCGCCGGCCGCCTTGGCCTCGGCATGACCCAGTTCGGTCAGGTCGACGTCGCGCCAGCCGGTAAACAGGTTCTTCAGGTTCCATTCGCTCTGGCCGTGGCGCACGAGCACGAGGGTTCTCGACATATTTGCTCCTTCAAATTTTGTGAATCGGCCAATCTTGTGGATCAGCCAAGTCTGTGGATCAGCCAAGTCTGTGGATCAGCTTGTCAGGCCGAGTACGTCCCGCATCGAATAGAGGCCCGGCTTGCGGCCGCGGGCCCACAGGGCTGCCCTGACCGCGCCACGGGCAAAGATCGCCCTGTCTTCGGCGTGGTGGGCGAGCGTGATGCGCTCGCCGGTACCGGCCAGCACCACACTGTGGTCGCCGACCACCGAGCCGCCGCGCAAGCTGGCGAAACCGATCGAGCCGCTCTTGCGCACGCCGGTATGGCCGTCGCGCACGCGAACATCGTTGCCGGCAAGTGCTACCCCGCGCCCGGCAGCGGCGGCTTCGCCGAGCAGCAGCGCCGTGCCCGACGGCGCATCGACCTTGTGCCGGTGGTGCATTTCCAGGATCTCGATGTCGAAATCGTCGGCGTCGAGCGCGCGCGCCGCCTGCTCAACCAGCACTGCCAGCAGATTGACGCCGAGGCTCATATTGCCTGACTTGACTATCGTCGCGTGGCGCGCCGCCGCCGCGATCCTGGCATTGTCTTCGGCCGAGCAGCCGGTTGTGCCGATGATATGGGCGATGCGCGCCTGCGCGGCATAGCCGGCGAATTCGACGGTCGCCGCCGGCGTGGTGAAGTCGAGCACGCCGTCGGCCTTGGCGAAGGCCGGCAGCGGATCGTCGCCGATCGCCACCTCGAGCCTGCCGACGCCGGCCAGCTCGCCGGCATCCTTGCCGATATGGGGCGAACCGGCCCGCTCGATGGCGCCGGCGACGCGGGCGCCCGGTATCGCGTGGATGGCGCGGATCAGCGCCTGGCCCATGCGGCCGGCCGCGCCCACCACCACCAGGCCCATTTCCCCCGTTTCATTGATGTTGACGGTCGGCGTGTCGCTCATGAATGTCTCCCGGCCGCCTTTTTCGCGCGACCATTTTGCGCCGCAGTCTGGATTGGCTTGGCGTCATCGACAAGCCCCAGCCCTTTCCTGCCCTGCACCCGGTGGAACCGCGCATAGACGCTGTGCGGGTCGGCCATCAACGAGGCATGCGTGCCCTGTTCGACCAGCCGGCCCTGCTCCAGCACGATGATGTGGTCGGCATTAACCACCGTCGACAGCCGGTGCGCGATGACGATGGTGGTGCGCCCTTCCATGACATGGGTCAGCGCTTCCTGGACGCGGGCCTCGGCCTCGTTGTCGAGCGCCGAGGTGGCTTCATCGAGCAGCAGGATCGGCGCCTGCCGAACGATGGCGCGTGCAATCGATACACGCTGGCGCTGGCCGCCCGACAGCGTCACGCCGTTCTCGCCGACCGGCGTGTCGTAGCCTTGCGGCTGCTGGCGGATAAAATCGTCGGCTGCGGCCTGTTGCGCGGCGCGTTCAATCTCCGCGTCGGTGGCGCTCAGACGTCCGTAGCGGATGTTGTCGCGGATCGTGCCTTCGAACAGATAGGGCTGCTGCGAAACATAGGCGATCGAGCCGCGCAGCGAATGCTTGGTGACCTTTGAAATGTCCTGGCCGTCGATTTCGATGCTGCCCGACTCGACGTCGTAGAAGCGCTGCAGCAGCGCAACCAGCGTCGTCTTGCCGGCGCCCGAGGCGCCGACGATGGCGGTCACCTTGCCGGCGGCGGCGACAAAGCTCAAATCCTGCAGGACCGGCGCTTCTTCGACATAGCGAAAGGACACGTTGTTGAAGCGCACTTCGCCAGAGGTGAATTTCGCCTCGGCGGCTCCCGGCACGTCACCCTGCTGCGGCTCGAGGTCGAGAAGCTCGTAGATCATGCGCGCATTGACCAGCGACTTTTCCATGCCGACCTGCATGCGCGCCAGCCGCCTGGCGGGGTCATAGGCAAGCAGCAGGGCGGTGATGAAGGCAAACACCGCGCCCGGCGGCTGGCCGCCGACGGTCGCCCGGTAGCCGGAATAGGCGATGACGCCGGCTACGGCGAAGCCGGCCAGCATTTCGGAGATCGGCGTCAGCCGTTCCGAGACGCGGGCGATCTTGTTTGCCCGCTGCTCGGCGCCGGCGACGAGGCCGCCGATGCGGCGCGACAGCTCTTCTTCCAGGGTGAAGGCCTTGACGATGGCGATGCCCTGCGTTGCTTCCTGCATGGCGCCGATCAGCCGCGAGTTGATCTGCACCGATTCACGGGTGATGCGACGCACCCGGCGCATCAGATAGGTGACACTGTAGATCAAAGGCGGGCCGATCAGCAGCGACATCGCGGAGAGCATCGGGTCCTGCCAGATCATGACGCCGACCAGCGCGACAAGCGATACCGCATCGCGCGCCAGCGATGTTAGCGTCATCGACAGGAGATCGCGGATGCCGTTGACGTTCTCGTTGATCTGCGCGGCGAGCCGGCCCGAGCGGGTGTCGTTGAAGAAGCCGACGCCGAGCTTCATCAGGTGGTCGAAGATGCGGCGTTGATAGCGCGCCACCAGATTGTTGCCGATTTTGGCCAGCGTCACTGCCTGGCCGTAGCTGGCCAGCCCGCGTAGCATGAAGGCGGCCAGGATCGACACGCTGATCAGCGCGATAAGATCGCCGCGCCGTTGGTAGAATATCTGATCGATGACATCCTTCATGATCCAGGCTGTGAAGGCGGTCGTCGCCGCGATCGTCACCAGGCACAGCACGGCAAGAGCATAGTACCAGCGATAATCGCGGCTGTTCTCGGCGATGATGCGGCGGATAACAGCCACGATCTCGCTGGGACGGACTTTCCCTTTGGTTGGTGCTGGAAGTGTCACGTTTGAGCGCTTTGTGGTTTCGGTTCGGCCGGGCTGCAATTCGGCAACCTCTTAACGCCCCAATGGCGGCTTGCCTATGGCCGGGGACGGCGAAACTTCGTCGCGGCGCAGCTTGTGTCCTAAACCCGCCAGCGTCGCCCCGCCGTCTGCACGCCGAACAGCGACGGATTTCTGGCATAGGCGGCCAGCCCTAAAAGCGCTGCCAGCGGATGGGTGATGACGTAGACCGGCATGCTGCGCATCAGGGCGCTGTGCGGCGCCTTGTCCTCGAAGGCAGCGCGGAAACTGCCGGTCCGAAGCGCCGGCAGGATTTTTTGCGCGATGCCGCCGGTGAGGAAAACACCCCCCCGGCTCATGAACACCAGAGCGAGGTCGCCGGCGGTGCGCCCCAGGCAGGTGACGAAGATCGACAGCGCCTCTTCGGCCACGGGATCGTTCCTTGCCAGCGCCGCGGCGGTGATCTCGGCAGGCGTGGTGAAGGGCGACGGCTTGCCGTCCGCTTTGGCCACCGCCCGGTAGGCGTTTACCAGGCCGCGTCCTGAGAGGATCTGTTCGCCGGAGATGCGACCCTCGAGCTTCTCGATATGCGGAAACACCTCGAAATCACGCGACGAGCGCGGCCCGATATCCATATGGCCACCCTCGCCGGGCACCGGTATCCAGTGATGCAGCGCATAAACCAGCCCGGCGACGCCGAGCCCGGTTCCCGGGCCGAGCACCACCCGCCCGGAATTCGGTTCCGGCTCGTCGCCGCCGATCTTTTCCATGTGCTCTTCGCCGAGCGCGACGACAGCCAGCGCCTGCGCCTCGAAGTCGTTGAGCACCACGACGTCGCCGAGACCGAGACTGGCGAACATCTGTCTCGGCTTGACGATCCATGGGCAATTGGTGAGGGGGATCTCGTCACTCTCGACAGGGCCGGCCACCGCCAGCACAGCTGAATTCGGCCGGACCGACGAACGGTCGAGCACGGCCGACTGGATCGCCTCGTCGATCGTATTGAAGTTGGCGGTTTGAACGATGGTCGGCTCGCCGGCCTCGGAATTCGCGTCAAGTACGATCGAGAAGCGCGCATTGGTGCCGCCTATGTCGCCGATCAGGATCGGAAATCGCAACAGAGTGTCGTCGTCGCTTACGCCTGGCATGCTCTCGTCCGTTCCCGACGCGTATCGCCGTTCTCTCGTTGACTAGCGCATGACCGCAAAAAGGGAAATCGGTTTTCGAAGTGGAGATGCACGGATGCAGACAGCGAACACGCTGCCCGCATCAGTGCCCCGGTCGTGGCCGCGGCAGCGGAATGCCGAACTCGGGCGTCGCCATAAAGGCGTTCACCGAGGCCGGAAGCGCTGCCGCGCCGGCTGCGAGCGTCGGCGGCGGCGAAGGCTCTGCCGCGGGAGCGGGTGCGGCCGCAACCGGCACGCCGTCGCCATAGTAGGTGACTGCTTCCGCCGAGGGCGGAGCCGGCGCGTCGAGCACGAACTGGCATTGCCTGGGCAGGTTCGCCATCGTCATCACGTCGCGTGCCTTCGGCTTGTCCGGGTTCTTGTTGGGACGCCACGGCTCCTCGGTGAACCACCAGGCCAGCGCCTGGTCGCAGCCATCGCCCGGCGCCGTCGCTTCCTGCGCCTTGCAGTCGGGTGACCCAGGCTGGCAGCTGATGCGAATGTGGAAGTGGTAGTCGTGGCCCCAGAACGGCCTGACCTTGCGCAACCAGCTACGGTCGCCTTTGACCGTGTCGCAGAGCTTCTTCTTGATCCCGGGATTGACCAGGATGCGCTCGACTTCGGGATAGCTCGCGGCGCGCCTCAACAGCCGCGTATGCATCGGCGTCCACAGCCCGTCCTTCACGAGATGGGTCTTTTCGTCGACCATCAAGGTAGCGCTGATGTTTTCGCGCTCTTCGGCCGAGAGCTTGCGGTCGGGCATCGGCGTCAGCCAGATGTCGGCGTCGAGGCCGATCTGGTGCGAGGCATGGCCGGTCAGCATCGGACCGCCGCGCGGTTGCGAGATGTCGCCGATCAACAGGCCCGGCCAGCCATCGGCGGCGGCATCGCGCGACAGCTTCTCGATCAGCGCGATCATTGCCGGATGGCCCCAGCGGCGATTGCGCGACGGTCGCATCACCTCCCAGTGCCGGCCGTCCAGGGGCAGGGCGACGCCGCCGGAAAAACAGCCTTTGGAATAGAAGCCGATCGATTGCGCTGCTGCGAGTGCCGGCAGTTTTTTGGCGCCGAACAGGTCCTTTGCCCGTTGCTCGGCGCTCCCTGGCTGCGTTGCAAGCGCCGCCAAGCTGGCGACGGCCAGTGCTGCCGTCAGCGGCAGCGTTTTGCCGGGCAAGGCTCGCTTCAACATTTTCCCCAAGCTGGACCCCTCCGCGATTTGAACCGCATCATACCATAGCCCGCGCAACGTATCGATCAGGACCGTTTCATCGGGCTGCGCGCCTCACCGTCGCGCCAGTCGCCGCTCGCCCACATGGCATCGAGCGCCGAGCGATAGTCGGGAAAGCGAAAGCCATAACCGGCCGCCTTGATCGCCGCGTTGGCGACACGCTTGTTCTCGCCATAGAAAGACCGCGCCATGGGCGAAAGTTGGGCGGTCTCGAACGGAATTTCGGGCGGCGGCTCGATGCCCATCAATTGGGCGGCATAGGCGACGACGTCCTGCGGCGGCGCCGGCAGGTCGTCGGTGATGTTGAAGATGCCGCCGCGATTGCCTTCAGCTAGATGCCAGAGCGTGCCGGCAATGTCGTCGCAATGGATGCGGTTGAACACCTGGCCCGGCTTGACCAACCGCCGGGCGGTGCCGTTTTCCAGATTGACCAAGGCGTTGCGGCCTGGCCCATAAATGCCGGAAAGTCGCAGGATCGCCACCGGTCGGCCGACGTCGTGGCCCAGTTTCACCCAATGCTGCTCGGCGGCAACCCTCATCGCTGATCGCTTCGATACTGGCCGGCATTCGGCGGCCTCGTCCACCCAATTGCCGCCATGGTCGCCATAGACGCCGACGGTGGAGAGATAGGCGATCCATTCGAGCTCCGGCATGTTGGCCGCGATCTCCTCGCGGGCCGCGCCCAGCACCGGGTCGCCGGCCTCGTCCGGCGCGACCGAGACGACGAGATGGGTTGTCTTCCCAAGGGCATCGCCGATTTCGGAGGTCAGCCTGCCATCGAATCGCAGCGGCACGATACCGGCTTGCCGCAGCGCCGGGAATTTTTCCAGCGACCGTGTTGTACCGAAGATCGTTGTGTCGGCATCCCTGTTGGCGCGGGCGAAGGCCTTGCCTGAATAACCGGCGCCGAAGACGAAAATCTGCTTTTTTGTCATGTATGCGCCTCGATCGGCTTTGGCAGGGGCAGAAGCCATTCGCCTCTCACCGCCTCGTTATCTTCTGCCTGCAACGCGGCTGCGGCACGTTCGGCAAACTCCCGACCCGGCACCAGCCGCGACAGCGCCCATACCGCGGCTCCGCGAACCAGGGGCGAGGCGTCGTCGAGCAGCGCGCGAACGGCGCCGGCCAGCGACGAGTCCTGGGAATTGCCGGCCGCTATCAGCACGTTGCGGATAAAACGGTCGCGGCCGATGCGCTTGATCGGCGAGCCCGAAAAGAGCGTTCGGAAGGCAGTGTCGTCGAGACGCAGCAGCTCGGCGATCGGCGGTTCGCGCAAGTCCGCGCGGGCGGCAAGCTTTGCCTCCGAAGCGGCTTGGGCGAACTTGTTCCACGGGCAGGCGGCCAGGCAGTCGTCGCAGCCATAGATGCGATTGCCGATCTTTTCCCGGAACTCATGCGGGATCGGTCCTTTGTTCTCGATGGTGAGGTATGAAATGCAGCGCCGCGCATCGAGCCGGTAAGGCGCCGGAAAGGCATCGGTCGGGCAGGCGTCGAGGCAGGCCCGGCAGGAGCCGCAATGATCGTCCTCAGGCGCGTCCGGCACCAGCTCGGCCGTCGTGAAGATGGTGCCGAGGAACAGCCAGGAGCCATGCGCGCGGCTAACCAGGTTGGTGTGCTTGCCTTGCCAGCCGAGGCCGGCCGCCTCGGCCAGCGGCTTTTCCATCACCGGTGCGGTGTCGACAAACACTTTCACGTCACCGCCGGCGCGCGCCACGATCTTGCCGGCGATCTCCTTCAGCCGGCCTTTCATCACGTCATGATAGTCGCGGTTCTGCGCATAGGCCGAGATCGCGCCGCGGTCGCGCTTCGCCAGCACCTCGCGTGGGTCGTGGTCGGGGCCGTAATTCATCGCCAGCACGACGATCGAGCGGACCTCTGGCCAAAGCGTCGTCGGTTTGCCTCGCCGCTCGAGCGTTTCGGCAATCCAGCCCATCGAGCCGTGAAAGCCGTCGGCAACGAACTCGGCCAGCCGTTCCGGCGCCTGCGGGATCGCATCGGGCGTGGTGACGGCAACGGCGTCGAAGCCGGCGTTCCGCGCCTCGCGGTCGATGAGCGCGCGCAGCTTTGCCGTATCAGAAATCGAGATCCGCATAATGTGACACCGGCGACAGGCCGCGCACCCGGTCGGACAGAAGCGGCCGGAACGAAGGCCGTGATTTCACCCTTGTATACCATTCGCGCGCGGCGCTGTGTTCGCGCCAGTCGATCTCGCCGAGATAGTCGAGCACCGACAGTGCCGCCGCCGCCGCAAGATCGGCATAGGTGACCTTGTTGCCGGCCAGCCAATGACGGGTGCCGGCCAGCCAGTTGGTGTATTTCATGTGCTGGCGGATATTGGCGCGGGCGGCGCGGATCGCCGCCGAATCGGGCGACCCGCCGCCTGCCGTTTCCGGCATGACCGGCTTCAGGACGCGCTCGCGCACCAGATGCCGGGTAACCTCGCTTTCCGCCTTGTTGAGGTACCAGTCGGTCAGCCGGCGGATTTCGGCGCGCTCCATCGGATCCTCGGCGAACAGCCGCTTGTCGCGCTTGAGTACGCCGCGCGTCTCGTCGAGATATTCGGCGATGACCATCGCGCCGACGATCGGCACGTCGCCCTCGGCAAGCAGGATCGGCAGCGTGCCGGCCGGGTTCAGTGCCAGGAACTCCTTGCGCCGCGTCCACGGCTTTTCTTCGATCAGCGCCAGTTCCTCGGCATACTCGCCAAAGGCGAGGCGGACGAAGCGGCAGCTGGCGAACATCGGATGGTGGAAAAGCGTCAGCATGGTCCCGCGATAATAGAGCGCACTGGCAAATCGCCGGCTGCGCCGGTAAGTCTTGGCCGCCCGATTCAGGGGCTGTCAGGGTGCTGCGACCTATAGGGGGAGTTCCGCGCCGTGACAAGCAAACCGTTTTCTCAAGCCCGCCCTCCAACGCCGAGGTTGCCATGGAAAGCCAAACCGTAGTCGAAGCGCTGCTGCTCGGCATGCTCGAGGGCCTGACCGAGTTTATTCCGGTGTCTTCGACCGGTCATATCCTGCTCGCCGGCCATTTTCTCGGCTTTCATTCGACCGGCAAAGCCTTCGAGATCCTGATCCAGCTCGGCGCCATATTGGCGATCCTCAGCGTCTATTTCCGCCGTCTCTGGAAGATGCTGCTCGAGCTGCCCTACGATCGGCTGACGCGGCATTTCGTCCTTGGCATTCTCATCGCATTCCTGCCGGCGGCCATTATCGGCGCACTGGCGCATGACTTCATCAAGACGGTGCTGTTCGAATCGCCGCGGCTGATCTGCATCATGCTGATCATCGGCGGTGTCATCCTGCTGCTGGTCGATCGCATGACGCCGAAGCCGTATTACCACGATGTCGAGCGGTTTCCGACCAGGCTTTATCTGCAGATCGGGCTGTTCCAGTGCTTGTCGCTAATCCCCGGCACGTCGCGCTCGGGCTCGACCATCGTCGGCGCGCTGCTGCTCGGCGTCGACAAGCGGGCGGCGGCGGAATTCTCTTTCTTCCTTGCCATCCCGACGATGGTCGGCGCCTTCGCCTTCGACCTGTTCAAGAACCGCAATGTACTAAGCAGCGCCGACTTGCCCATCATCGCGGTCGGCTTCGTTGCCGCCTTCGTCACCGCGCTAATCGTCGTGCGCTTCCTGCTCGACTACGTCTCGCGCCATGGCTACGCGCTGTTCGGCTGGTGGCGGCTGGTCATCGGCATCGTCGGGCTGACGGGGCTGGCAATCTGGGGGTGAGCCGGCGCGGATAGCGCAAATCCCAGCCGGAACTCTATTCTTGCCTGAAGCCGAGCCATACGATCTTGTGGACGTATGGTTGGCAGGGGGAATGCGTGAGCGAAGTTCTTGACGCCCTCGTTATTGGCGCCGGTCCGGCGGGACTCGGCGTCAGCTACTTCTTGAAACGGCGGGCCCGCGACCACCGTGTACTCGATCGAGGCCGGATTGGCGAAACGTGGCGAACGCAGCGATGGAACTCGTTTCGACTGAACTCGCCGACCATTCGCTCCATCTTACCCGGTGATTCCTACGACGGCCCCGAGCCCTGGGGCGCGAAGCGCCTGGTTGACGAGTACATCGAGCGCGCCGGCCTCGATGCGCAACTGGCCGAGGATGATCCGGCCGAGACGATTGAACCGCGCTTGCCCGATCCTCCGATCCGCTCCCTCGACTGGACGGCGAGCGGCATCAGATCAGTGATCTGGTGCACGGGCTTCACCGGCGATTTCTCATGGGTTCGGCTTCCCGGCGCGCTCGATGCAGCCGGCCAGCCCGTCCACGAGGATGGCGTCGGCGCTGTTCCAGGTCTGTTTTTCGCCGGCCTCGATTTCGGATCGACGCGGAAGTCGGGCACCATACCGGCCATTCCAGAGGAGGCGGCCGCCGTCGTGGAGCGACTTGTCCAAGCGCGAGCCGACTTGCCACGGAACGGCGTCTAAACGAGCCGTCGAACGCGGTTCTTGAACGTGCAAGAACATGACAGCTCTGGCGCGATCAAGACGACGTACGCTGCCTAGCGGACCGAGCCGGCACAGCCGTTCGGAATGGTCGACCTGGAGACGCCAAAAGGAGGTGCGTCAAGGCGCACGATCGGTCAGCGCGCTCGCGCCTTCTTCCGCGGCGCAATGTGCGCAGCAGTAGATGATGTCATCCTGTTCGACGCCATGTCCGATGATCCGGCATCCGCAATGCGGACACGTCGGAGCAAGTTTCTGGACCGCGCATTCGAAGCTGTCGAATGTGTAGGTCTCGTCGGCCATCGTCACGTTGAAAGCCTTATCGTAGTCATTCCCGCATTGATCGCATCTGGCCATAGTTCTTTTCCTTCTTTCACTGGCCTCAAGCTCGACCAACCTGTCGCGCGGCGATAGGTTCCCGCCAGGATCAGGGGGTCGTCCTAAGGCGGAGACGACCGCGAGCCTGTGCCACGACGCTGTTCGATCGCACGGATCACCTCGTCGATACCCCGCGGCTCGATGTCGAGTTCCTTCAGGCCAGGCACGTCGATTGCTGCCACATTGTCCTGACGCATGAGATCGACCTGGTTGCGCGTTATGGGGGCAGCCGGGAGGAGTTCCGCGACGCCAGCCAAGGCGTTCCATACCGCAAACGGCACCGGCATCAGCTGGACGTGCGTACCGAGCTGTCGGGCGATCTCCCGAAGCAGTTCCTTATAGGTGTAGATGCGCGGGCCACCGAATTCGAATATGGATGAACCCTTGTGGGTTCGCCCGTCGATCAGCCGGCTCACTGCTTCTGCGACGTCTGCCACATGGACCGGCTGAAGCCGTGTGCCTCCATCGCCGAACAGCGGATAGACCGGCAGGAGGCGTATCAGCCTCACAATGGTTGTCAGGAAAGCGTCGTCAGGTCCTGTCATGACGGCGGGACGCACAATGAAAGCGCCGGGAAATGCGCTTTCCACGGCACCTTCTCCGCGCCCACGCGCCCTTATGTAATTCGAATCCGATTGAGGATCGGAGCCGATCCCCGAAATCTGGACGAACTGGTCGATCGCGCGGTCGCGCGACGCGGCAGCGAGATCGACCGCGGCCTTTACATGCACGCGTTCAAAGGTCTGGACGCCCTGCTCGACGTAAAGACTGACGGCATTCACGACCGCCCGCGATCCGGTAATGGCCGACCCGATCGAGGACGCATCCGTTATATCCGCCTCGACTGCTTCGGGCATCCTCGTAATCGAGGAGAAGACCAGGGCCACGCGAGCCGGATGGCGAGATGCGGCGCGCACCGTGAAACCTCTTTCGAGGAGTCGCTTCACGATCCTGCGCCCGAGAAAGCCAGTTCCGCCGAACACGGTGACGATCCGTTCCGGGTTGAGATCGTCGGGATCCATTTGCCTCGCCATCCCTTTGTCCTCGCCTAGCTGTCACGAGGACTGCCCTGGCCGGCATTTGAACCAGCCCGTCGAACATCAGGACGATTGAGGAACAACGCAGGAACGCTTTTGTTCCGGTCAGCGCTGGGCGGATGCTTGACAGATCGGCAAACCATGATCTGAACCGCAGGCGCAGCAAAACGGCCCCACTTCGAGAATGGCCTAGTTTCGCCCGTAAAACACATTCTCGACATGCACCGGCCAACGCCACGGCAGCACCGCCACCATGTCGAAGCGCACCGATAATTTTCCGTAGTCGGATTGGCGCGACAGCCAGAAATCGGCGGCGCCTTCGATGCGGTGCTCCGATTCGCGACCGACGGCTTCCATTGCCTCCATCAGCGTGCGGCGCGCCTTGACCTCGACGATCAGCACCAGATCGCCACGCCGCGCGATCAGGTCGATCTCGCCGAACCTGGTGCGGTGGCGGCGGGCAAGAATTCGGTAGCCTTTCAGCATCAGCGCCGCCGCCGCCAGCCATTCGCCGTGATAGCCGCGCCGGTAGGCCTTTTGCCGGCTGGCGCTTGGCCGTTCAGCCATCGCCGTCTCCGCCGGCCCCGTCTCTTCCAGCATTCTTGAGGTCGAGCAGCCGACGATAGAGCGTCTGCTTCTGGCCACCCGTCATCTTGGCGGCTTCCGCCGCTGCCTTGGAGGCCGGCATTTCGGCGGCGAGCGAAAGCAGCAGCCGGTCGATGTCTTCTGGCTCATCAGCGACCGCATCGGCCGGGCCGACGCAGATGACGATTTCACCCTTGGGCGTATCGGCTCCCGCATAATGGCCGGCGAGCGATTGCAGGGTGCCGGTCCGCATCTCCTCGAAAGTCTTGGTCAGCTCGCGGCCGATCGCCGCCTTGCGGGCACCGCCCAGCACCTCGACCATGGCACTGAGCGTCTCGGCCAGCCGGCGCGGCGATTCGAAGAAGATCAACGTTGCCGGCACCGCCTTCAGCGCTTCCAGCCGCGTCAGCCGCTGCCCGGTCTTCACCGGCAGGAAGCCGGCAAACAGAAACGCGTCCGAGGGCAGGCCGGATGCCGTCAAAGCGGCAAGTGCTGCTGACGGGCCGGGGATCGGCACGACACGAATGCCGCGTTCCAGCGCCTCACCGACCAGCCGGTAGCCGGGGTCGGAGATGAGCGGCGTGCCGGCATCCGAGTTCAGCGCTACGCTTTGGCCGGCCAGCAGCGCCGCGATCAGCTTCGGTCCGGCCTCGCCGGCATTGTGCTCGTGGTAGGCGGTGGTGCGGCGGCGGATGCCGTAGCGGTCGAGCAGCACGCGGCTGACACGTGTGTCCTCGCAAGCGACGATATCGGCGGCGGCGAGCGTTTCCAGCGCGCGCAGCGTGATGTCGGCGAGATTGCCGATAGGCGTCGCCACCAGGTAGAGCGCCGGCTCGAGCGGCCGGGCGGCGATTTCGGTCTGCCCGACCACATAACTGCGTTTGGCCGATTCGCCGGTCACCTGCACAACTCCGTTCGACCCTGTTTGGCACGGCTCACGCTTGGTTGCAAAAGCCTGGGTTGCAAAGGCCCGGGTTCCAAAAGGGATGCCGACGTGAACCAGCCGCCATGCCTTCGCCATAGTAGGGAACGAAACCGTTGCCGGCGAATTTTACACCTGATCTCGGGAGGAGCAGGATGAACAGCCTGACCATACAGGACGTTTTCGAACCCTACTATGCCGGCCGCAAACGCTTCGCCGCGCCATGCGACAAGAGCCTGCCTGCCGAAGCCGCAGATGGCAGAGCCAAGAAGCCGCTTGCGCGTCAGAGATCGGCAGAGAGCAAGCCCGCAACCGAAACCGACAGCACGACGGAGCACTGACCGGACGATGCCCAATCGCTTCGACATTTTCATCACCCGCCTCGAAACAAAAAGCGCCCGCGATGGCGCAGCGTCACATTCCACAGACGACCAGCACCATGCCTCACGCGACAAAAGCGAGATCAAGCCGGCCCGTTCCGGAGAGACCAGCGAAAAAGATCGCGCCAAACACCGCCACAAGCACGAGGCTTGACCCCGCAAACCTTAGCGATCGGTCGAGACAGTTCTCGAAGCGCGGTTGCGAATGCTCCGCGATCTATCATTCAACCCAGATACTTCGAGACACGCGCCTCCAGCAGGCCCACCAGAGCCGGGTCCATGAATGCATAGTCGTCGGGAATATCGAGGCAGATTACTCGAGCCTTTTTCAGGCTTGTCTTGAATTTCTGCTGCAGTTTGGCGCGGTGCGTTTTTTCCATCACGAAGATGATGTCGGCCCAGGCGACGAGTTCATGCGTCAACGGAATGTCGGCATCGTGATTAGTGCCGGCCGAAGCGACCTCGATGTCCCGCCGCTTGGAAAACACCTGCTCCGCCGTCGGGCTGCGCAAGCGATTCTGGCTGCAGATGAAGAGAACGTTCTTCAACGTGCTATCTGGCCAAATCCGCCACGACCGCATCGAGCACGATCATGCCGGCCGGCGTGGCGCGCAGGCGGGCATTGCCGATCGGTGCCACCAGGCCTTCGTCCTGCAGCACCGACAGCCGTGCCGTCGACAGGCCGCGCCCTGAAAATGCCTCGTAGCGGGAAAGGTCGATGCCTTCCGCCAGCCTCAGCCCCATCAGCAGGAACTCGTCGGCCTCTTCCGAGCGCGTCAGGATTTCGCCGCCGGTAACGCCATGGCCCTTGGCCTCGACCAGATTGGCCCAGGTCTCCGGCATTTTCTCGGCGATCGTCACCACGCGGCGGCCATTTTCGACGAACCGGCCATGCGCGCCGGGACCGACGCCGACATATTCGCCATAACGCCAGTAGGTGAGATTGTGCCGGCTTTCGGCGCCGGGCCTGGCGTGGTTGGAAATCTCGTAGGCCGGCAGTCCGTGCGCGGCGGTGATCTCCTGTGTCAACGCGTAGAGATCGGCGGCAAGCTCATTGTCTGGAATGATGAATTTCCTTGCCGCATGCAGTGCATGGAACGGCGTGCCTTCCTCGATGGTCAGCTGATAGAGCGACAGATGGTCTGCGGCGTGGCCGATCGCCTGCTCGAGCTCCGCCTGCCACGCTTCCGGCGTCTGACCAGGTCGCGCGTAGATCAGGTCGAACGACAGCCGTGGGAATATCTCGCGCGCCAGGCTGATCGCATGCAGAGCCTCATCGACATTGTGCAAACGGCCGAGGAAGCGCAGATCCTTGTCGTTCAGCGCCTGCACGCCAAGCGACACCCGGTTGACGCCGGCCGCGCGATAGCCGCGAAAGCGCTCGGCCTCGACCGAGGAGGGATTGGCCTCCAGCGTCACCTCGATGCCACCGGGCACCGTCCAGTTCTTCGCCACTGCATCCAGCACCGCCGCCACGGTCTGCGGCTTCATCAGCGATGGCGTGCCGCCGCCAAGAAAGATACTGGTCACCTCGCGCGGCCCGGTGCGGCCGCGCATCGTCGCCAGCTCGGTCTCGAAGGCGCGGGCAAAACGCTCCTGGTCGACCGGCTGGTGGCGGACATGGCTGTTGAAGTCGCAATAGGGGCATTTGGCCGCGCAGAATGGCCAGTGGACGTAGACGCCGAAACCGGGGCTGCGGTCGAGCAGCATGGTCATGCGCCGGCCAATCGGGCTTGGGCGAATTTCTGGAAGGCACGGGCACGGTGCGACAATGCGGTTGGCTGGCCGGGCTTCCAGCCATGCTTTTCCTCCGCGCTCATCTCGCCGAAGGTCTTTTCGAACCCATCGGGCAAGAACACCGGATCGTAGCCGAAGCCGAGCTCGCCGCGCGGCGGCCATACCAGCGTGCCCTCGACCTCACCGCGAAAATATTCCGCCTGGCCATCAGGGAAGGCAAGGCAGATGACCGCGACAAAGCGGCCCTTGCGCTGGGCAGGCGTGATCGCGCCAACTTCTTGCAAGGCCACTTCCGTGCGCTGCATGGCCATGCCGAAGTCGCGGGAGCCGTCCGGCGTCTCGGCCCAGTTGGCGGTGTAGACGCCGGGTGCGCCGTCGAGCGCATCGACACACAGGCCGGAATCGTCCGACAGCGCCGGCAATCCAGTTGCCTTGGCGGCGGCCAAGGCCTTTATGAAGGCGTTCTGCTCGAAAGTGGTGCCAGTCTCGTCCGGCTCCGGCAAGCCGTATTCCTTTGCGGACTTCGCTTCTATGCCGAATGGCGCCATCAGATCGGTGAATTCGCGCAATTTGCCGGCATTGTGGCTTGCGACGACGATCTTATGCCCATCAAGCGAATGAATAGTTGGTGAATGAACAGGCGGCGAATGCATCAGATGCCCCAAATTCTTGGCTCGGCGAATTCGATCGAATTGCCCGAGGGGTCGCGAATATAGATCGAGCGACCGCCCTGAGGCCATTCGAACTCACTTTCGATGGCGATTTTCTTCGCCTCAAGATGCGCTTTCCAGCGTGGGATTTCATCCGCGCTTGCGGCGAAGCAAAGATGGCCCTCGCCGACCGTGCCATGCGGCGGCACGGGCAGCTTGGCGTCGGCCCGCGGCGGCACTTTGGTCGCCTCGGCATTGAAGATAAGCAGCACGCCGTCGCCGCAGCGGAAGAAGAGATGCCTGCCATCGACCTTACCGAGCAGATCGAGCCCGAGGACGCCCGAATAGAACCGTTCCGCGGCAGCAAGGTCCGTCACGTAGAGTGCTGATTCCAGGATTGCGGAAGGAGTCACAGGATCGCCAATCTCTCCAATATTGACCGCAGCTAAGCCACCGCCATCTGCTGCAAGCTGACCAGGCGCTGAATGCCTTTCTTGGCGAGCCCCATCAGCGCCGCGAACTGCTCTTCCGAGAACGGCTCGCCCTCGGCTGTGCCCTGGATCTCGACGATGCCGCCCTTGCCGGTCATGACGAAATTGGCGTCGGTGCCGGCCGAGGAATCCTCGATATAGTCGAGATCGATGACCGGCTGGCCATCATGGATGCCGCAGGAGATCGCCGCGACGTGATCCTTAAGCACCTTGCCCAGGCTCGCCATCTGGCGGGCTTCCATCCAGCGCAGGCAGTCGTAGAGCGCCACCCAGCCGCCGGTGATCGAAGCGGTGCGCGTGCCGCCGTCGGCCTGGATCACGTCGCAGTCGACGGTGATCTGCTGCTCACCGAGCGCCTGCAGATCGACCACGGCGCGCAGGGAGCGGCCGATCAGCCGCTGGATCTCCAGCGTGCGGCCGCCTTGTTTGCCGGCCGAAGCCTCGCGGCGCATGCGCTCGCCGGTCGAACGCGGCAGCATGCCGTATTCCGCCGTCACCCAGCCCTTGCCGGAGTTGCGCATCCAGCCCGGCACCTTTTCCTCCAGGCTGGCCGTACACAGCACATGCGTGTCGCCGAACTTCACCAGGCACGAGCCTTCCGCATGCTTGGAGACGCCGCGCTCGAAGGAGATGGGGCGCATTTCGTCGAATTGGCGTTTGGAAGGGCGCATTCAGGCTTCTTTCTTTCTTCGGAATCTTGGCCGGGGAATCTTGGCCGGCTTGTAGCCGCACGGGGCGTGAGGCGCAAAGGAAAATGGACCGGTTGCGCCGACGCCGCGGAAGTCTATATCTTCGGACCGGAGGTTTCTGGCTCGAATGACCAAGGTAGTCGATCCCGGTTCGCAGTCGCCATTGCTCTCGTCGCCGGCACTTCAACCGCCCGCGCTTCAATCGCTCGATATGCGTTCGCGCGACATCTTCCGGCGCATCGTCGATTCCTATTTGAAGGATGGCGAGCCGGTCGGTTCGCGCAGCCTGTCGCGCATCCTGCCGTCATCGCTGTCGCCGGCCACCATCCGCAACGTGATGAGCGACCTCGAGCATCTCGGCCTGATCTACGCGCCGCACATCTCGGCTGGCCGGCTGCCGACCCAGGCCGGCTTGCGCTTCTTCGTCGATGCATTCATGGAACTCGGCGACCTCTCCGACGAGGAGCGCCGCACCATCGAGGCGCAGGTGCGCGCCTCCGGCTCGGGCGCGACGCTGGAGCATATGCTGACCGAGGCCAGCCAGATGCTGTCCGGCATGTCGCGCGGCGCCGGCCTCGTGCTCGCCGCCAAAAATGAGGCGGCGCTGAAGCACATCGAATTCATCCAGCTCGAGCCGACCAAGGCGCTGGCCGTGCTGGTCTCGCAGAACGGCGACGTCGAAAATCGCGTCATCGATCTGCCCGCCGGCATCACCGTCTCGCAATTGCACGAAGCCTCCAACTTCCTCAACGCCCATATCCGCGGCCGCACCCTGGCCGAGGCCCGGGTCGAGATCGCCCGCATCAAGGAAGAGACCAGGGCAGCCCTCGACACGCTGTCGCAGGATCTGGTCGAGAAGGGCCTGGCGGTCTGGGCAGGCGCCGAAAGCGGGGTGCCTGGGCGGCTTATCGTGCGCGGCCGCGCCAATCTCCTGGAAAACGTCACCGCCCAGGCCGACATAGAATTGCTGCGGCATCTGTTCGAGGATCTGGAGACGCAGGATGGACTGATCCAGCTCCTCGACCTCGCCGAGGAAGGCCCGGGGGTGCGCATATTCATCGGTTCGGAAAACAAGCTGTTTTCGCTGTCGGGCTCCTCGCTGGTGGTGGCACCCTATCGCGACAAGGACGCGCGCGTCGTCGGTGCGCTCGGCGTCATCGGGCCGACGCGGCTGAATTATGCGCGCATAGTACCGATGGTCGACTATACCGCGCAGCTG
This sequence comes from Mesorhizobium sp. M0136, assembly GCF_040322515.1. NCBI lineage: Bacteria > Pseudomonadati > Pseudomonadota > Alphaproteobacteria > Hyphomicrobiales > Phyllobacteriaceae > Mesorhizobium > Mesorhizobium sp. M0136. The sequence goes on along the minus strand of NZ_JAMYTP010000012.1, from coordinate 88,825 downwards.
ATTTCGCGCATGCTGCGCTAGGAGCCGCCGCGGCCTGCCGCAAGGAGAAAAAGAATGGCGCTGGAATCGTTCAAGGCCCAGATCAGCCTGCTGCTCGAGGAAATGGTCAATCAGCCTGAGGATCACCACGAGGTGCAAGAGCAGTTGCGTGAGAAGCTGCAAGAGATGCGGGCCATGGGCCTGCCGCTGCCGGCCGATCTGGTCGCGCTGGAAAAGCGACTCGACGACGACTTCTACGCCTCTGGCAACTGAACGGGGTTCGGCTTCAAATCCTCGTGTGCTGGACCACCGCTTGGAACGACCAATGCCTGATCCCGTTTGCCCTCTTCGAGGCAAACCTCGGAGGACGTTAATGATCCGATCTGGCGGCTTTGCGGCCGTTGCCGCTGCCCTCCTTGTCGCGACACCGGCAGCCGCCCAGCAGGCGGATCAAAAGGTGCTCAAAGGCGAAGCCGCTTTTGGCGATTGGCACGCCGACAGGCCTGGCGTCCGCCGCCTGATCGGGCCGCAAGACATGCCGGCAGCCGACCCCGCTCAATCCGCTTCGAACGGCGGCGGCGTGGCGGAACGGCCCGAAAGCGCCGAGCCAGAATTGCCGCCGGGCTTTTCGGCCGAAATGATCGCCTCCGGACTCTATAATCCGCGCGTCGTTCGCGTCGCTCCGAACGGCGACCTGTTCATCGCAAACGGCCATGCCGACCAAATACGCGTCTACCGTCTGGCCGAGGGCCGCGCCAAACCCATCGAGAAAGCGATTTTCGCCCAAGGCCTCAACTATCCATACGGCATCGCCTTCTATCCGCCAGGCGGCAAGCCGCAATGGGTCTATGTCGCAAACAGCGACAGCATCGTCCGCTTCCCCTATCGCGACGGTGACCTGAAGGCGTCCGGTAAACCAGAAACCATTGTCGCCAAAATCCCGTCGGGCGGTCACTCGACCCGCGACATCGCCTTCTCGCTTGACGGCAAGACGCTTTTTTTATCGGTTGGCTCGGACTCGAATGTCGCCGAGGACATGGACAAGCAGCCGGATGGCGGCCTTGACGCCTGGGCGAAATCAAAGCCGCTCGGGGCGGCCTGGGGCCCCGAGGAAGGCCGTGCCGATGTGCTCGCCTTTGACCCGGACGGGAAAAATCCCCGAACTGTCGCCACCGGCCTGCGCAACTGTACGGGCATGACGGTGCAGCCCGCCAGCGGCGCGTTGTGGTGCGTCGTCAACGAGCGCGACGAGCTCGGCGACAATGTGCCGTTCGAGTTTGCAACAGCGGTCAAGGACGGTGCGTTCTATGGTTGGCCTTGGTACTACATCGGAAATCACGAGGATCCGCGCCATCAGGGCGAGCGGCCAGACCTCGCCGGCAAGTCCACTGTCCCCGACGTGTTGATGCAGGCCCATTCGGCGCCGATGAACATAGCCTTCTACGACGGCAAGAACTTTCCGGCGGATTACCGGGGTGATGCTTTCGTCACCATGCATGGTTCGTGGAACCGTGGCGCCAGGACCGGCTACAAGGTGGTGAGGCTCAAATTCAGGGATGGCAAGCCGACCGGCGAGTATGAGGACTTCATGACCGGCTTCGTCATCTCGAACGACGCCGTCTGGGGCCGCCCGGTCGGTGTCGCCATGGCCAAGGACGGCTCCCTGATCGTCACCGAGGACGGTAACGGCACCATCTGGCGCGTTACCTACGAAGACGGCCGCTCCTGAACGGCGGCGTCGCCTGCTGCGCTGGCGCAATCGAATTCGGCCCGAGGGAATTCACCCAACTTCAACATTGTGCGACAAGCGCGAACCATGACGCTCACCGGGTTCCTCGCCTATAGCGCCGCCCTCGGCATCGCCGCAGCCATCCCCGGCCCAGGCGTCACCGCGCTTGTTGCGCGTGCGCTGGGTTCCGGCTTCCGCTCGTCGCTGGCCATGTCGTTCGGGCTGATGCTCGGCGACCTGACCTATTTAACTGCCGTGGTGCTCGGCCTGGCTTTCGTCGCACAGACGTTCGGCATGGTCTTCCTAGCCATCAAATGGCTGGGCGTCGCCTACCTCGCTTTTCTTGGCTGGCGTTTCTGGACGAGCGGCATCACGCCCGAAACGGTAGAGGCGAAGAAAGGCAAAGGCGGCTTGGCATCCAGCTTTGTAGCCGGTCTCGCCGTCACACTCGGCAATCCGAAGACGATGATTTTCTATCTCGCCATCACCCCGACCATCGTCGATCTGAAGATGATCACGCTGGCCGATTACGGCATCCTGGTCGCGCTCACTATCATCGTTCTGCTCGTGGTGCTGGTGCCCTATCTGGCGCTGGCGGCCAAGGCGCGCTGGTTCCTGAAGTCGCCGCGGGCGCTGAGGGCACTCAACCGCACCGCCGCCGGCTTCATGGTCGGTGCGGCGGCGGCAATTGCCGCCCGCCAGTAGATCTCTTCGCCGATCCGCCCAACGATTGTCACGCCTTGCAAGCTGCCGGTATTCAGCACGAACGTCACTCGGATATTTTTCGAACGAGCCTATCTTGCGCGGTGGATGGCACTATCCTATGCCCGCCCGGCTCTTGCCGCTTGACCTCTGGGAGGAAAATCAATGAACAAGCCCGCCACCCACACACACGTGCCCGGCCGCGGCCGCATCTACAATTCGATCACCGAGACGATCGGCGACACGCCGCTGGTGCGGTTGGATAAATTCGCCAGGGAGAAGGGTGTCGTCGCCAATCTGCTGGCCAAGCTCGAATTCTTCAACCCGATCGCCTCGGTCAAGGACCGCATCGGCGTCTCGATGATCGAGGCATTGGAGGCTTCGGGCAGGATTACGCCCGGCAAGACCACGCTGATCGAGCCGACCTCGGGCAATACCGGCATCGCGCTCGCCTTTGCCGCCGCCGCCAAGGGCTACAAGCTGATTCTGACCATGCCGGAAACCATGTCCGTCGAACGCCGCAAGATGCTGGCGCTGCTCGGTGCCGAGCTGGTGCTGACCGAAGGGCCGAAAGGCATGAAGGGCGCCATCGCCAAGGCGGACGAGCTGGCGGCAACACTGCCCGACGCCGTCATTCCGCAGCAATTCGAAAACCCCGCCAATCCGGAAATCCATCGCCGCACCACGGCCGAGGAAATCTGGAACGACACCCATGGCGAAGTCGATATCTTCGTTGCCGGCATCGGGACCGGCGGCACCATCACCGGCGTCGGCCAGGTGCTGAAGAAGCGCAAGCCCTCGGTGCATGTCGTCGCCGTCGAACCGGAAGCCTCGCCGGTGCTGTCGGGCGGCCAGCCAGGCCCGCACAAGATCCAGGGCATTGGCGCCGGCTTCGCGCCAAAAATCCTCGACACGACGATCTACGACGAGATCATCAAGGTCTCGAACGAGGATTCGGTTGCCAATGCACGGCTCGTCGCTCGGCTCGAAGGTGTGCCGGTCGGCATCTCGTCGGGTGCCGCCCTGCAAGCGGCGATCGTCGTCGGCTCGCGGCCCGAGAACAAGGGCAAGACCCTCGTCGTCGTCATCCCCTCCTTCGCCGAGCGCTATCTCTCGACTATCCTGTTCGAGGGATTGGGGACTTAGAGTCTGGACACGAGAGTTTTTGACCGGTTCGTAGCGATCCTTTGCGCTGCCCCTCCGGCATCAAACGTTCTGTATCGACGCTTCGGCGTGGACCGCTGAAAAACCACCTGTGGCGGGCGTCGTTCGTTTGAGCGGCGGGTCACTTCCGTATCAAATCGTCGCTGCCCGGCAGGTGGAGGACTTCATGTACAAGCTCTATACGCGTGCCAATACCGGCGGCTTTGTCGTCGAGGCGGCGCTCGCTTTGGCGGGCGTGCCTTTCCACCAGGTCGACGTTCCGAAGGGCCGCCTCGATCAGGCCTTTCTTGACATCAGCCCCTTGAACCAGGTGCCGGTGCTGATCTTGCCGGACGGACGCTCGATGACCGAATCCGCGGCGATCTGCATCCTGCTGGCCGAGCGCCACCCGGAAGCAGGACTGGCGCCCGCGGCAAGTTCGCCTGACCGTGCGGATTTCCTGCGCTGGATGGTTTTCATGTCGTCGGTCATCTATCCAGCCAACCTGCGGTTCTTCTACGCACATCGCTACACGGCCGACGCCGGCGGCGTGGACGCCCTCAAACAGGCGGCGGTCTCGGAAATGGATCGCAGCTTCGCCATTCTCGATGCCGCTCTCGACGGCCGCGACTGGCTGGCCGGCGACCAACTCTCGCTGGCCGACATCTATCTCGTCATGTTGGTGGCCTGGCATCCGGAGGTCGCGAAGGTTCCAACCGCTTGGCCGAACATCGAACGCCTGTGGGCCAATTTGCGGGAACATCGGGTGATGAAGAGGCTGAATGCTTCCCACGACATGTGGCCGGCCTGAGCACTCCGCCTTGTCTCAGTCTTTTTCCGCGCGGCCGAGCGCGGCCCGTCGTTCCTGCAGGAACCGGCGCACGGCTGGATCGCGTTCGAGGCCGATAGCCCGGTCATAGGCCTCGCTCGCCTGCGGAACTTTGCCGACCCTGGCCAGCAGGCCCGCGCGGGCGGCCCAGTAAGGTTGATAGTCATACAGCCGCTTATCGCCGCTGAGTTGATCAAGGGCGCCCAATCCTGCCGAGGCACCTTCGGCCTCGGCAATGGCCACCGCACGGTTGATCGAAACCACCGGCGAGCCGGCAATCACCGACAGCGCGTCATAGAGCTCCTTGATCGCGACCCAGTCGGTGCCGCCGGTCAGCCGTCTTGTCGCATGGGCGGACTGCACGGCGGCCTCAAGCTGGTAGCGGCCGACAACGCCCTTGGCCGCGGCGCGCCCAAGCAGCGTCTCCGCTTCATCGATCAGTGTATCGTCCCACAGTGCAAGATCCTGCTCGGCCAGCGGCACATAATCGCCCGCCGCATTGCGCCGCGCCGCGCGCCGCGCTTCGGCGAACAGCATCAGCGCCAAAAGGCCGAGCGCCTCCGGCTCGTCCGGCATCAGCGTGGCCATCAGACGGCCGAGCCAGATGGCTTCGGTCGCGAGGTTGCGGCGCCGCGTTTCGGTGCCGGCCGGGTCGGACCAGCCTTCGGCAAACGCCGCGTAGATTGCTTCCAGAACGGTGCCCAGCCGCTCGCCGAGTTCGGCCCGCTCCGGCACGCGGAACGGAATGCCTGTCTCGCGAATTCGTGTCTTGGCGCGCACCAGGCGCTGGCTCATCGTGGCTGGCGAGACAAGGAAAGCCGAGGCGATCGTCGCTGCGTCGAAGCCCAAGACCGTCTGCAGGATCAGCGGCGCGCGGACGCCGGCCTCGATCGCCGGATGGGCGCAGGCAAACATCAGCCGGAGCCGCTCGTCCGGCAGGTCTTCGTCGACCATGCGTGCCTCCATCTCCTCGGCGATCAGCCTAAGGTGGTCGCGGGCCGCCTCGCTTGTCAGTCGCCGTCTGACCGCGTCGACGCGGCGCTTGCGTGCCACCGCCAGCAGCCAGGCGTCCGGCTTGTCGGGCACGCCCGCCTGTGGCCAACGCTCGAGCGCCGCTGCAAAGGCATCTGCCAAGGCGTCCTCGGCAGCGGCCACGTCGCGTGTGCGCGCGGCGAGATACGCGACCAGCTTGCCGTAGCTTTGCCGGGCGGCCGCTTCCGCCGCCGCCCGCGCGATCTCCGGACGACTGTCCATCACACGGTCACTTCTGGGATGGGTACTCGGTCATTTCCCAGATCGGCCGCACCTCGATCGTGCCGGTGCTGGCACCCGGGCAGCGAGCCGCCCAGGCAATTGCTGCGTCGGCGTCCTCAGCCTCGATCATGTAGAAGCCGGCGAGCTGCTCCTTGGTGTCGGCATAGGGACCGTCGAGCACATTGGTCTTGCCGTTGGCCATCCGCACCGTGGTGGCGGTCTGGGTCGGCTTCAACCGGTCGCCGGCCAGCCACGCTCCGGATTTCTTCAACGCCTCGGTATAGGCTCCATAGGCTGCGCTGATTTCGTAGGTCTTCTCCGTCGGCGCGGCCGCCATCGCGGCTTCGTTCGCATAGATCAAAAGCATGTATCGCATGGTCTTCTCCCGTTTTTCTCGAAGGCCGCTCCGTTGCGGGCCGAACGTATGTCGCGCGGCCTCGCCCGATTTCGACAGGCGCTGCAAAAATCTTTCGGCTCCCATGGCATTTCACGCAAGCTCAACCGTTCGTCTAATGGCGACAATTGCGGGTTGGCATTTCCCGTCCGCTCTCTAAACTCGTCCCGGATCGCGCTGACGAGGAGAGTGCGGCAGATACTTCAGGGAGGAAACCGAATGCTCAATTTCAGGACGAAGTTCGTTGCCGCCGGCGCCATAGCGCTGTCGCTTGGCCTTGGCGCGGTATCGGTCAAGGCACAGGAATTCATCAACGTGCTGACCGGCGGCACGTCGGGCGTCTACTATCCGCTCGGCGTGGCGCTGTCGGAAATCTACGGCAAGGGCATCGAAGGCGCGCGCACCCAGGTGCAGGCGACGAAAGCGTCGGTCGAAAACCTCAACCTGCTGCAGCAGGGCAAGGGCGAGATCGCCTTTGCACTCGGCGATTCCGTCAAGCTGGCCGCCGAAGGCAATACCGAAGCAGGCTTCCCAGGCAAGCTCGACAAGCTGCGCGGCATTGCGGCCATCTATCCCAATTATATCCAGATCGTCGCCAGCAAGGAATCCGGCATCAAGACGCTCGCCGATCTCAAGGGCAAGAGCCTTTCGGTCGGCGCGCCGGCCTCAGGCACCGAGCTCAACGCCCGCACCATTTTCGCCGCTGCCGGGCTGAAATACGAAGACCTCGGGCGGATCGAATATCTGCCCTTTGCCGAGTCCGTAGAGTTGATCAAGAACCGCCAGCTCGACGCCACGCTGCAGTCGGCGGGCCTTGGGGTCGCATCGATCCGTGACCTCGCCACCTCGGTGCCGGTAAACATCGTTGCCGTGCCGGCGGAGGACGTCGCCAAGATCGGCTCGCCCTATCTTTCCGTGGTCATCCCCAAGGGCACCTATGAGGGCCAGACCGAGGATGTCGCGACCGCCGCCGTCGGCAATTTCCTGATCACCAGTGCCGATGTCCCTGACGAGACCGCCTACCAGATGACCAAATTGCTGTTCGAGCATCTCGACCAGCTCACCGCTGCCCACGCCGCTGCCAAGGCGATCGACCCCGCCAAGGCGCTCGACGGCATGCCGGTGCCGCTGCATCCAGGCGCCGAGAGGTATTACAAGGAAAAGGGATTGGTGAAGTAAGGAGCCTCGGCTCGCTCCGCACCCTCCCTCGGGCAGGAGAGCGCCCCGCCAGGAACCCCGCCAATGACCGCAACCCCGACCGTTCTTTCCCCCACAGCGGAAGCTCCTGTCGAAGGATTGCCGCCGGGGTTCGGCGAAGGCATCGCCGGCAAGGCGGCTTTTTTTATCGCCATCGCCTTCTCCATCTTCCAGATCTACATCGCCGCCTATGGCAGCCTGCCGAGCCAGGTCGTACGCGCCATGCATGTCGGCTTCCTGCTGCTGCTCGGCTTTGCCCTAATCGCCAATCTGCGCGCCAAAAGCGTCCCGGCGAAAGCAGTGTTCTGGACGCTCGGCGTGCTTGGCTTCGCCACCGGTCTGTACAATTGGGTGTTCTATGCCGACCTCATCCGCCGCTCCGGCTTTCTCACCACGCCTGACCTGATCGTCGGCGCGGTGCTGGTCGTGCTGGTCTTCGAGGCGGCGCGGCGATTGATGGGGCTGCCGCTCGCCGTCATTGCCTTCATCTTTCTCGCCTACGCATTTGCCGGCAATCATCTGCCGCCGCCTTTCATCCATCGCGGCTATGATTTCGCCCAGCTCGTCGACACCTTCGCCTATGGCACCGAAGGCATCTACGGCACGCCGATCTATGTTTCGGCCGCCTACATCTTCATCTTCGTCGTCTTCGCCGCCTTTCTTGAACGCGCCGGCATGATCGCGCTGTTCAACGATTTTGCGCTTGGCCTGGTCGGCTCATGGCGCGGCGGCCCGGCGCAGGTCTGTGTGCTGTCCTCGGCGCTGATGGGCACCATTTCCGGCTCCGGCGTCGCCAATGTGGTGGCCAGCGGCCAGTTCACCATCCCGCTGATGAAGCGCTTCGGCTTCCGCTCGGCTTTCGCCGGCGCCGTCGAGGCGACCTCGTCGATGGGCGGCCAGATCATGCCGCCGGTGATGGGAGCGGTTGCCTTTATCATGGCCGAGACCCTGAACATCCCCTATGCCGCGGTGGTCAAGGCGGCAATCATTCCGGCGCTGCTCTATTTCGGCGCCTGTTTCTGGCAGGTGCACCTAGAAGCCGGGAAGGCCGGACTGCACGGCATGGCCAAGGCCGACCTGCCCAATCCGTGGGATGCGGTGAGACAGCACTGGCCGCTGGTACTGCCGCTCGCAGCACTGATCTACCTGCTGTTTGCCGGCTACACACCGGTGTTCGCCGGCACCATGGGCCTCGCGTTGACCATCGTGCTCATCCTCGGCACGCCGCTGGCAGCATCGATCGGGCCGCTCGCCTTCCGCATCGTCTTCTGGCTGGCGCTCGGGCTTGCCGCGGCTTCCTTCATGAAATTCGGCGTCGACATCCTCAGCCTGGTCATCGCCGTGCTGGTCGTCGCCTGCCTCACGTTCAAGGGCGGGCGCGAGACGCTGCGCATATGCATCGATTCCCTTGCGGAGGGAGCAAAGAACGCGCTGCCGGTCGGCATTGCCTGCGCCATTGTCGGCATCGTCATCGGCACGTTGACGCTTACCGGCATCGCCTCGACCTTCATCGGCTGGATCATCTCGATCGGCGAGAACAATCTGTTCCTGTCGCTGCTTTTGACCATGCTCACCTGCCTGGTGCTCGGCATGGGCATACCGACCATACCCAACTATATCATCACTTCGTCGCTGGCCGGGCCGGCGCTGCTGTCGCTCGGCGTGCCGTTGGTGGTCAGCCATATGTTCGTCTTCTATTTCGGCATCATGGCCGATCTCACCCCGCCTGTGGCGCTGGCCGCCTTCGCCGCCGCACCCATGGCCAAGGAAAGCGGCCTCAAGATCGGCATCCAGGCCACCAAGCTTGCCATTGCCGGCTTCGTTGTGCCGTTCATGGCGGTCTATACCCCGGCGCTGATGCTGCAGGATCCCGGCCCGATCGCCGCCCAGTTCGGCTATCCCGCCGAGGTCGCCTATATCGTCATCAAAGCCTGCATGGGCATCGTCCTGTGGGGCGCCGCTGCCGTCGGATTTCTGGCCCGGCGCATGGCCTGGTGGGAACGCCTCATCGCCTTCGCCGCCGGTGTGCTGCTGGTTGCGGCGCTGCCGCTTACCGACGAGGCGGGCTGGGCGCTGTCCCTTGCCTGGATCGGCTGGCACTGCTGGCGCGCGCGGCAGGCTTCGCCGGCCAACTCGGCATGAGCCTCTGCATCGTCGCGGCCGGCAAGACGGTGACGCTCGCGGTCGCTGCCTTCACGCTCTCCTGGGTGCATTCGGTGGAGAAGACCCAGTGGCAGGAAGACTGGAAGGTGCTGCCGTCCGGCCTGCAGCTGGTCGAGGCCCGCATCAAGGGATCGGGCGCCGGGATGGAGCCGCCGCAAGGCTCGGTGCTGAGAAACGGCTGGTGGGTCTATGCGCCCAAGGTCGGGCCACAGCGGCGCCTCGTGCTCGCCGCCTCGGGCGCTACGGGTCTGGGTTGGACGCTGTGCACGGCGCAGGACTGCCGCGAACTGGCTAAGCTGGCAGGCGACACGATCTCGCTGGAGCCGTGCGGGCCGGAGGGCTCCAGCCAGCCGCGGTAGCAGGCGATCATGCCGGCAAGTGGATGCGAGATCTCGACGTGGAAGCGGAAGCGGCCATCCTCCACCGTTTCGTAGGAAGTCGAGCGTGGACCGAGCCACATCGGCAGCGGCAGGCCAAAAAAGCTCCAGCGGCGCAAGACCAGCGCCAGCCGGCCGTCCTCGGCAACCAGCGCCATCGCGAAGGTCAGCGGGCCGAAGCGTTCGCACAGCAGGCGCTGCGATCGACCCCGGCCTGCAAACTGCAGGCTAGAAAAACTGTGCTTGCCGAATGTCCGCGTCCAGGTCTCGCTCTCCTTGTCGGTGTCGAAGCGGACGTGAACCGGGATGTCCTCGCTTGCCCCGGGGAAGCCGACCATCCGGGCCATTAGCCGGCCAAGAACATTGCGCCCGCGTTCGACGCGCGCGCGGCCTGCCGCCATCGTTGTGCAATCGTGCATGGCGCGGATTTCCCGGGGCAGGCCATGCCAGGCGTCGCCGAGCAAGACGGCATAAAGCGACTTGTCCCTGTCAGCGGGCTCATTCCTGAACCCGGTGTAGATTGTCTTGCCGGCGAACAGCGCTTCATAATCCCGGAGCTCCAAATCGCGGACCGCCGCCCGTGCGCCCGGCGCGGGCTGATGTCCGGCCAGCGCTTTGCGGACCAGCGCTTCGACCGCCATCGACGGGATCAGCGGCCCATCATTGCCCTCGGCCAAGAGATGCCACGAGCGCTTGACGATGGCGCCCGCCCGGTCAGATCCCTCCACCTCGACGAACATGCCGCCGCGATGCTCGCCCCAGCGCAGCCGGTTCGTTGCCTGATGCATCAGCGGCGCCAGCGGCAAAAGCGAACCGGTCAATCCGGCTCGCACCAGCCAGGCGAGGCAGATCAGGGCGCGGTGCAGCAACTCGGGTACCGGCCCGGCTCCCATCCAGATGGTCCTCGCCTCCGGCCAAAGCTCGGCCAAGGCGCGCAGGTCGGGAACGTCGACAAGCGAAAACAGCGTGTATCGAAGCGGCAGCCGGCCCGGCGGCGCGATGGTGTAGCGCAGTTGTTCGGTGAACGGACGGCCTTGTTCCGGACGGCCATTGCGAACAAGCCGCACCGGCTGACCGGCATAACCGGCGATAGCGTGAATGACGTTTCCGCCGACACCGGCAAAGGGCGACGGCGCGATGCCGCCGCGAATGCCGTCGACCCGCGTCAGGTCCGACGACAGGCGGCGCACAACCGCGGCCGTCAGCACCGGAAAGCTCGAGACGCCGGACAGCACGAAAACCCCTGCATTTCGCGCCGCCTCGTCGAACGCAGAGACGCCGGCGACGAAATCCGAGCCGTCAGCTAGATCGAGATAGTTGATGCGCCGGGCGATGCAGGCCTCGATCAGGCGATAGCGTCCCTCGCCATAGGCCTGGAACGGGCCGCTCGCGTCGACTACAATATCAGGCTCAAATGCAGCGAGTTGCGCGGCGAGATCGCCGTCACGGTCGAACAGGGCCGGCTGCAGCCGGGCTGCTGTCGGCGCACGCCTGTTGCAATAAGCGTCAGCCTTGGCAAGCGAGCGCCCGGCGACGAAGAGGATCAGACGCGGTTCGCCCTCCAAAAGCTCGACGGTGCGACCGCCAAAGGTGCCATAGCCGCCGACGACAAGAACCTTCATCCGCAGTTCCCCCAAAATGCCCCGCGCCGCTCCCGGCCACGGCGGTGAGCCTAGCCGATCAACCTTGCCCTCACCTCGGCGGAAGGGATTTCACAATTGTCCTTCTTGCCGAACAGAGCGTAGCGGTTCTTTGCGATGCGGTCGTAGAGCCAGTCGCGAAGCGGGCGCGGCAACAGCAGCAGGATCCGCGCTGCCCGCCACGGCCAGCCGAGTTCGGCCATGACGGCAACGAAACTGTCCAGGCGGGTGAAAGCGGCGCCATCGACGATGACGAGATTGGTCTCGTAGCGATCCGTTCGCAGCCCGGATTTCTTGAACAGCATCTCGCCGAAGGGCGACTGCGCCGTTGCGAAATGGAAGCGGCCCTTGCGGTCGAGCTTCACCACCATGCGCACAAAGCCCGAGCACAACACGCAAATACCGTCGAACACGATCAACGGGCGACGTGATTCGAATTCTGGCGGCTCAGGAGAATGGTTCGGCTTGACGATCACGTGACGCCCCGCAGCTGGTGTCAGGCGACACTAGACCTGCCGGCGGCTGGATCAAAGCCCGGACTGCTGAAGGCTTGGCATTGTCGCACGCCGTCTGTCGGTCAGCGCAGGGCGCTCGGCGCGATAGGTCGTTGACCGATTGTCGGCGTCGGGCCGGCATATCCGGCTGTCGTGACGGCTCTCCATGCTCATCATCAGTGCACGCTGATCCCAAGTGTGTTGCCACGGCGCGCGCAGGCGGGGCCTGGGCCGCGCATGTAATAGCGCTCGGGCCGATAGGTCGGTGCGACGAATTCGCGGATGGCGGCAGCATAGCCGGCGATGTGATTCCAGAAGCTCATTTTACTCGGTCCCTGTCCCGTTTCGGATGTCCCTTCCGAATTGCGGGGATCATAGCGTCCAGGCGTGAATAGTCGGTGAACGCGATGTTAATCTCTGGTCGAAAATGCCTTCGTTCATGGCTGGAATGCGGCTGATTCGCGGTGTTTCCATGCAGTCCGTCGGCATTTCGCCCAGTGTGACTTTTGCATCACATATGTTTCGCCTGAATGTCGCTGAGGCGCGGTTTTGTTTCAGCTTTTTGCTGGACCGCGAAATTTCCGTGCACGCGGCCGGAAAACCAGGAACCCGCCCGTCAGCCGCACGTTGATTTCCCAGTGCCGGGACGAACCGGTTCCGCAGGCTGTGGTGCTCGGGTTGGGCCGCAGCCAAAAATCCGAAACTGCAAGAGCAATAGAAAGGCAAAGGCCATGGGCTTCTTTTCGAAGGATATCAAAACACTCGATGACCTGTTCGTGCACACGCTGCGCGACATCTATTACGCTGAAAAACAGATCGAGAAATCGCTGCCGAAGATGATCGACAAGGCGAGTGATCCGCAGCTGAAAGCCGGCTTTGAGAAACATCTCGCCCAGACCAAGGGTCATATCCAGCGTGTCGAGCAGGTGTTCGAACTGCACGGCGTGAAGGCCAAGCAGGTCGACTGCCCGGCCATCGACGGCATTCTCGAAGAGGCCGACGACATCAGCGGCGACATCGCCGACAAGGAGGTCCTCGACGCTGCGCTGATCGCCTCGGCCCAGGCGGTCGAGCATTATGAGATGACACGTTACGGCACCTTGATTGCCTGGGCCAAGCAACTGGGCCGCAGCGACTGCGCCAATGTGCTGGCCAACAATCTCAAGGAGGAACAGGCGACCGACCGTAAGCTTACCGAGATAGCGGAAAGCAAGATCAACCTGCAAGCCGCCGAGTAGGGCAGCGATAGAGAATTGAGTTCAAGGCAAGGCCGGGCCGAAAGCCCGGACTTGCCTTTTGCGCCGCCGGAACCGGAACGGGCTTTGGCCGTTCTCGGTTGAACGCCGTTATCGGTTGAACCTTGTCGCGCAGGGAGTTTGTCATGGCGCCGCGCCCCGCCTGGAGAGGATATCTCAAGCTTTCGCTGGTCACTTGCGCCGTCGAACTGACCAATGTCGTGACCCAGGCGGAGAAAGTCTCGTTCCGCGTGCTCAACCGCAAGACCGGCAATACCGTCAAGCGCGTCTATGTCGATTCGGCAAACGGCAAGCCGCTCGATGAAGGGGACGAGATCAAGGGCTACGAGATCGGCGACGGCGACTTCGTCCAAATCGAGGAGGAGGAGATCGAAGCCGTGCAGATCGAATCCTCGCACACGATGAGCCTCGATGGTTTCATCGAAAAATCCTCGATCCAGCAGATCTATCTCGATACGCCCTATTATGTGACGCCTGCGGACGAGGTCTCGGAAGAGGCCTTCGCCGTCATCCGCGACGCCATGGCCGCCAGGAAGACGGCGGGGCTGGCCCGTATCGTGCTCTATCGCCGCGAACGTCCGGTGGTCATCGAGCCGTTGGGCAAGGGTCTGCTGCTGACGACCCTGCGCTATGGCGATACGGTTCGCAGGCCCGAGGTGGTGTTCGGCGACATCAAGCCGGTGAAGACCGACGCCGAAATGATCAGGCTGGCCGAACACATCGTCGATGAGAAACAGGCGAAGTTCGATCCTTCCGAATTCGAGGACAAATACGAAAACGCCCTGATCGAGCTGGTCCGCGCCAAGAAGGCCGGCAGGAAGGCACCGAAGACAAAGGCGGAACCACGGCCCTCCAACGTCGTCAATCTCTTCGATGCACTGAAGAAGAGCCTTTCGTCGGAAGCCGGTGGGCCGGCAAAGACCGGACGCCCGGCAAAGGGCGCCAAGTCCAAAGCCGCTCGGCGCGAATCTGCTTAGGATCAGACCATGGTCAGCCTCGAGCAGTATCACGCCAAGCGCAATTTCAAGAAGACCACCGAACCGGCCGGCAAGGTTTCGCGCGGCAAGAAAGCCGAGCCAGGTGGCATCTTCGTCATCCACAAGCATGCCGCCACCAGGCTCCACTACGACCTTCGTCTCGAGCATGGCGGCGTGCTGTGGAGCTGGGCAGTGACGCGGGGCCCGAGCCTCGACCCGCACGAAAAGCGGCTCGCCGTGCATGTCGAGGACCACCCGATCGACTATGCGCCGTTTGAAGGCACTATCCCGAAGGACCAATATGGCGGCGGCTCGGTCATTGTCTGGGACGAGGGAACTTGGGTTCCCGATGGCGACCCGGCAAAGGCGATGAAGAAAGGCCATATCAGTTTCGAACTGCATGGCCACAAATTGCATGGCGCCTGGCATCTGGTACGGCTGAAGCCGCGTCCGGGCGAACGGCGCGACAACTGGTTGCTGATCAAATCCGACGATGCCGCCGCGCGTCCGGGCGAGGACATTTTGCAGGAGGCGCCGCAATCGGTGAAATCCGGCCTGACCATCGAGGAGGTCGGCGAAGGCAAGACCGCCGACGGCAAGAAGCCAAGCGTCTGGCAGTCCGACAGGCCGGCCGCCAGCAAAGCGAAGGCCGTCGCCGCAAGGCGGCTCGAATTCATCGAACCGGCGCTCGCAACGCTGGAGCGGGACGCCCCGCCCGGCAAGGACTGGCTGCATGAGGTGAAGTTCGACGGCTATCGCATGCAGGCGCAGCTTGCCGGCACCGAGGTTCGGCTTTTGACACGCGCCGGCCTCGACTGGACCGACAAATTCGGTGGCGCAATTGTCGCGGCACTTGGCGGCCTGAAATGCACCGATGCTATCATCGACGGCGAAATCGTCGTGCTGGCGGATAATGGCGTGTCGTCATTCTCGCTGCTGCAGCAAGATCTGTCGGCGGGCCGCACGGATCGTTTCATCTACTACGTTTTCGACCTGCTGCGTCTTAACGGTGAGGATATCCGTTCCGAACCGCTGGTCGAGCGCAAGGAAAGGCTGCGCACTTTGCTCGCCGGACAGACCGAGGATCGGGCCGTGCGCTTCAGCGACCACTTTGCCGAACCCGGCAAGATCATGCTGGAGCATGCTTGCCGGCTGGGGCTCGAAGGCGTCGTCTCCAAGCGCGCCGACGCGCCCTACCGCAGCGGCCGTGTCCCGTCCTGGGTGAAGTCGAAATGTACGGCGCGCCAGGAATTCGTCATCGGCGGCTACATGCCGTCGGACAAGACCGGGCGCGGCCTGCGCTCGCTGCTGGTCGGCTATCACGAGGGCGGCAAGCTGCGCTATGCCGGCCGCGTCGGCACCGGCTTCACGGCCAAAAGCACCAACGAGCTGAAGAAGAGGCTTGATGCGCTGAAGACGACAACCTCGCCCTTCGACAGGGCGGTGCCAAGGGGCAAGGGGCTGGTCTGGGTCAAGCCCGAACTTGTCGGCGAAGTGGAGTTTCGCAGTTGGACGTCGGACCGTATAATACGCCACGCGTCGTTCCAGGGATTGCGCGAGGACAAGCCGGCGGAGGAAGTCGTGCAGGAGAAACCGAAAGCACGCTCAGCCCCGGCAGAGTCGAAGCCAAAGCCCGCCAAACCCGCGGCCACCGCGAAAACCTCGGTTACGCTGTCCCGCCCCGACAAGCTTCTGTGGCCCGAGGAGGACGTATCGAAGCAGGATCTGGTCGATCACTACGCGCTGGTCTGGCCGCGCATGAAGCAATTCGTCATCAACCGGCCGCTCAGCCTCGTGCGGGCGCCGGACGGTGTTGGCGGCCAACGGTTCTTCCAGAAGCATGCCTCGGCCGGCATGCACGACAAGATCGCCGTGATGAAGGATCCCACCGACGGCGAGGAGATATTGTTCATCCGCGATTTCGACGGTGTCGTGGCCCTTGTTCAACTTGGCGTCGTCGAGATCCACATCTGGGGCTCGACCACGGACGAGCTGGAAAAACCAGACCAGATCATCTTCGATCTCGATCCCGACGAGGGTGTCGACGTGAAGGCGGTGCTTGCCGCGGCGCTCGATATCCGCAGCCGGCTCGACGAACTGTCCCTGCCTAATTTCGTCAAGACCTCGGGCGGCAAGGGCTATCATGTCCTCGTCCCGCTGAAGCCGTCGGCGGACTGGGACGAGGTCAAAGGCTTCGCCCATGAGTTCGCCCGAGCGCTCGAGCAAGCCGCACCCGACCGCTACACGGCGACGTTGTCGAAGAAGGCGCGCACCGGCAGGATATTCGTCGATTATCTGCGCAATGGCCGTGGCGCGACCACGGTCGCGCCCTATTCGTCGCGCGCCAAGAAAGGCGCCACGGTATCAATGCCGGTGACCTGGGCGGAAATCGAGGCCGGATTGCCGCCGAACGCCTTTCCGATCGGCGACAAGACGACGCTGAAGCGGCTTGGGCAAGCCGATCCCTGGGAGGATTTTTTCAAGCAGGCCAAGCCGCTCAAGCGCGGCTAGAGCAATTCCAGGAAAAAGTGCGTGGAACGATTTTCCGTCCGGAATTGCGTCAAAACAAAAAAGATAGAGCGGTTCGGCGTTTCCGTGGAGACGACGGGCCGTTCTGGTGCGTCGAAGCGAGCCATCAGGCGAGAAACGTCTTCTCGAATGCCTGCTTGCCTGTCGGCGAGAAGATCACCGCACGGCTGTCCTTCTCGCGCCGCGCCCATTTCTCGGCGAGGATCTTATCGAGAATGGCGGCGCCCAGCGTGCCGGCGAGGTGCGAACGCCGCACGCTCCAGTCGAGGCAGGCCCGGCACACCGGTCGCCGCGCCTTGCCCTCGACATCGATGCCGATCGCGGCGAAATGCGAGGCGGCCGACGGCCCAAGCCGGATCTCCTCATCATTGCGCAGGAGCACTTGTCGGGCGACGAGACGGTCCAGCATCGCCACCGCCTGGTCGCCGGCTAGGTGGTCGTAGCAGACCCGCGCCACGCGCATGGCGGCGTCGCGTGGGCCAGGCCGCACTCGTTGCGGCCCGACCGCGGCGGCAACACCGGTGATCGCCTCAATCATGCCTGCTACCTGCGGGCCGGCGAGGCCGTAGTAGCGATGCCGTCCCTGGCTTGCCAGCGTCAGCAGCCCGCCTTCCATCAGCTTCGACAGATGGGAACTCGCTGTCGGAAGCGACACGCCGGCCTCGAGTGCCAGTTCACTCGCCGTCAGTGCCGTGCCGCCCATCAGTGCGGACAGCATGTTTGCCCGCGCCGGATCGCCCACCAGGCTGGCAATGCGGGCTATGTCAGGTCCTTCGCGCATGGTTCGTTCCTCATCGAAGCATCCTCGTCAGACAAGCATTAATCTCGATGCAAATCAAGGAGACGACAATGCCTGCAAGGACCATTCTCGGCGCCGTGCCTGCTCGCCGGCCGTTCCCGTTCATTGTCTTGCGCCGCCTGCGGCGGCTGCGGCTCCTGAAGCGGTGGTACGACCGTCATTTGCAGCGTCTCGACCTCGCCGAGATCGACGATCATCTGCTGCGTGACCTTGGCCTGACACCCGAAGACGTCCGCCGCGAATGCGCGAAATCCTTCTGGCAAACCTGACCGTTCAGCGAATTTGCCTGGCATATCGATCTTCGGAACGTTTCGACCCGGCTCGAACTGTGACCGCCAGAAAACATCCACCGCCAAGGAGGCGAAAATGACCATCACCTGCTTCATCCGCTACGAGATCGATCCGTTCGGCAAGGCGGCGTTCGAGGAATATGCACGCAATTGGGGGCAGGCGATCCCGCGCTGCGGCGCCGATCTGATCGGCTATTTCGCGCCGCACGAAGGCTCGGCCACTACGGCTTATGCCGCCTATAACATCGACAGTCTTGCGGCCTACGAAGCCTACCGCGCCCGGCTCGCCGCCGATCCCGCCGGCAAGGCGAATTACGAGTTCGCCCGGCGGGAAAAATTTATCCTGAAGGAGGACCGCGTCTTCCTCAAGCTGGCGTCCGGGCCACATGCTTCTTTGGTGAAGCCATGATCGCCGTCATCTTCGAGGTCGAGCCGGCGGCGGGCATGCGCGATGCCTATCTCGGCATCGCCGCCGATCTGCGCCCACTGCTCGACGGCATCGACGGTTTCCTGTCGATCGAGCGCTTCCAGAGCCTTGCCGATCCGAACCGCATCCTGTCGCTGTCCTTCTGGCGCGACGAGGATGCGGTGAAGGCCTGGCGCAACACGCAGGAACATCGGCAGGCGCAGAGGGCTGGGCGCGGCGGCATCTTTGCCGGCTACCGTTTGCGCATCGCCCATGTCATGCGCGACTACGGCCTGACCGAACGCGCCGAGGCGCCAGCAGACAGCCGGGCGGTGAATGGGTAGCGACTGCTATGCATTCCCGATCAGCACCCCTGCCGCAAACACCAGCGCGCCGCCCAGCACCACCTGGAAGGCGGCGCGCCAGAATGGCGTCTGCATGTAGCGGTTCTGTACGAAGGCGATCGTCCAAAGTTCGAAGAACACCACGATCGCGGCGACGATCGTCGCCGTCCAGAAAAGCGGGATGAGATAGGGCAGCGCGTGCCCGAGCCCGCCCAGCGTCGTCATGACGCCGACGGTCAGCCCGCGTTTTACCGGCGAGCCGCGGCCGGATAGCTTGCCGTCGTCGGAGGCCACTTCGGTGAATCCCATCGAGATACCGGCGCCGATCGAGGCGGCAAGCCCGACCAGAAAGGTCTGGAACGTGTCGTGTGTGGCAAAGGCCGCGGCAAAGATCGGCGCCAGCGTCGACACCGAGCCATCCATCAGCCCGGCCAGCCCGGGCTGCACGTAAGTCAGGATGAACTGACGTTGCTCGGCTGCCGCCTCTTCGTCCTTGACCGCGCCCGATATATGCTTTTGCTCCAGCCGCTGCGCCAGTGTCTCGTGGCCCTGTTCGGCCACCGCCAGATCGTCGAGCAACTTTCTCGTCGAGGCATCGCCTGTGCGTTTGGCCGCCTCGATATAGAACAGGTAGGCCTGCCGCTCCATGGCCTCGGCTTGGCTGCGCACATGATCGATACCGAGCGGCCTCACCAGCCAGTCCGGCTTGCGCTCGTAATAACCCTTCACATGCTCGCGCCGGATCAGCGGTATGCGCTCGCCGAAACGCTTGCGGTAAAGCTCGATCAGCGCGTCGCGATGGCCGTCCTCTTCCTCCGCCATCTCCTCGAACACTTTGGCCGATTGCGGAAAGCTTTCCGCCAGCCCGTCGGCATAGGCGCGATAGATGCGCCCGTCATCCTCCTCGGAGGAGATTGCGAGCGCCAGGATCTCCTGCTCCGAGAGAGATTCAAACGGACGGCGGCCGAAGCCGAAAACGCGGGAAAGCATGAGAAATTCACCCCAGTTTAGAATAGTTCTAAACTAGAGCTTCGCACATCCTCGGTCAATCGCGCCCGCTCCATTCATCTGCTCAAAAGTATCGACGTCGAAACCGAACGAGGCACCGTTTGCTATCGGCGAACGTTCACCTATATAATCGAATCTGAACCAAGAGAAAGGAACCCGCAGATGCCGGAGCAACAGCAGCCGTTTGACCCCAAGCCGGTTCTCGACCTGATCGCTAACATCGAGGCGGACTTGCAGCGCCTGAAAGGGCTGGTCGAGCAGCAGGTCGAAAAATTCGATCCCGCCAATCCGCACAACAAAGCTCCCGACGGCAAGTTGACCGAGGAGGGCGTCGAGTGCTGCTATCGCCTGTTCGACGAGGGTAAGTCGCGCTATTCGGTTGCTCAGCAGATGAAGATCTCCTTCGCTGCTGCCACCCATCGCTTCAACACCTGGCGCAAGATGGGCGGCCCCAAACGGCAAAAGACGCTGTTGGGATGAGGAGCGGCCGGCAATGCCGGGTCAGGCAACGATTTGTCGATTGAAGTGACGAATGCATAGCGGAGGGTGGAGGCGGCGGTGGGTGACAGTCACGCCCCACTCCTGCCTCCAAGTCGAATTGTAACGGTCACATTTTTTCATTGGTGCGCGGCCTCCCTTTCCGTGCACCATAGGCGGTCTCATTTCTTGCAGGACCCCAGCCATGACCATCCCTCCCGGCATCGCCGATATTCACAGCGCAGCAGCGCGATTGTCCGGACTGATCGTCGAAACGCCGCTGATCGAATCGCCGGAGTTGAACAAGCGCTTCGGCGCCAGGATCCTGTTCAAGCCGGAGACGTTGCAGCGCACCGGCTCGTTCAAGTTCCGCGGTGCATATAACAAGCTCTCCTCGCTCTCGGCGGAAGAACGCGCCCGCGGCATCGTCGCCTTCTCGTCGGGTAATCACGCGCAAGGCGTTGCCGCCGCAGCGGCGATGTTCGGCGTCAAGGCCATCATCGCCATGCCTGCCGATGCGCCGGCGATGAAAGTCGGCAATGTCAGGAAGATGGGCGCCGAAGTGATCACCTTCGACCGGGTCCGTGGCGATCGCACTGCCGTTGTCCGTTCTTACGTGGAAAAGGGCATGGTCCTGGTGCCGCCCTACGACGATCCGGCCATCATCGCCGGCCAGGGCACGATCGGCCTCGAATTGATGCGCCAAGCAAAAGCGCTTGGCGTCAGCCTCGATGCGGTAGTGGTTCCCTGCGGCGGCGGCGGGTTGAGCAGCGGCATTTCGATCGCGGTCAAGGACGCCTCGCCGGACACCGCCGTCTGGGCCGTGGAACCCGAGCATTTCGACGACACACGCCGCTCGCTGATCCAAGGCGCCAGGGTGTCGAACGCGCCCGGCCAGACCTCGATCTGCGATGCCCTTCTCGTCG
This sequence comes from Mesorhizobium sp. M0136, assembly GCF_040322515.1. NCBI lineage: Bacteria > Pseudomonadati > Pseudomonadota > Alphaproteobacteria > Hyphomicrobiales > Phyllobacteriaceae > Mesorhizobium > Mesorhizobium sp. M0136. The sequence goes on along the minus strand of NZ_JAMYTP010000012.1, from coordinate 67,912 downwards.
CCGAGCCGGGTGCCATCACTTTCGAGATCAACCGCAAGAACCTTGCCGGCGCCATCGCCGTTTCCGACCGGGCGGTGGCCCAGGCGATGCGCGACGCGATGGCTTGCCTGAAGCTGGTGGTCGAACCTGGCGGCTGCGTCGGTTTGGCCGCGCTGTCGTCAGGCGAGATCGACCTTACCGGGAAATGCGTGGCCGTGGTGCTGTCCGGCGGCAATGTCGATTTCAGCACCTATGCCGAGATCATTGCTGCCAGCTAAGATAGCAACCAGTTGCAGGTCATGTGCCGGTTCGAGGCGCTCGAGCCTCCGTTGCGTCCGGTCGAACCGGTCCCATTCAAGGACTGAGATCAATGAAACTGTTCTTCAGCCGCAATCCCAATCCTCGCCTCGCGGTCGCCGTGGCACGTTATCTCAATGCCAAGGTCGAGTTTGAATTCGCCTCCCCCTTCGCTCCGGGGCAGGCCGAGCGCTTTCGGCCGCTCAATCCAAATCTTTCATTGCCCATCCTTGTGGACTTGGGAAAAAGCCTCTGGGAGGCCGATGCCATAGCCTGCCGGCTTTCACGCGACACGCATTCGCATTTCTGGCGCGCCGGCGACGACGAGCCGGAGATGATCCGATGGCTGAGTTGGGGCAAAGAGAACTTCGCAAGAGCCTGCGATGTAGTTCATTTCGAACGCGGGACCAAACAGCGCTATGGGCTCGGCCCGATCGATCAGGCACGGGTTGAGGAGGGCCTGAGGGACTTCAGTACCGCCGCTGCAATACTTGATGCTGAGCTTTCCCAGCGAGAATGGCTGGTCGGAAATTCGGTTTCCTACGCCGACTTTCGAATGGCGACGTTTCTGCCCTTCAACGACGTCGCCCGATTGCCTCTCGATGATTATCCCTCTGTCGGCCGCTGGTATCGGCAGCTTGAAGAAATCGATGCTTGGCGCGATCCCTTCGAAGGGCTCAATGCACCTGAATTGACACCGGTCCCGGGCCAGGCCAAGGCCGTGTGATTCTCGATCATTTGCGCAAGCTGATTGCGTCGACCCTAATCCAGCGTCCGGCGGAACCGCACCAGCGCAATGCCGGCGAACAGCGCCACGAACACCACCAGCCAGCCGATCTCCGTTGCCACTGCCGGCAGCTCGGCGCCCTTCAGCATCACCGCGCGGATAATGCGCAGGAAATGCGTCAGCGGCAGCACTTCGCCGAAAACTTGCGCCCAGTCCGGCATGCCGCGATAGGGGAACATGAAGCCGGACAGCATGATCGACGGCAGGAAGAAAAAGAAGGTGAGCTGCAGGGCCTGCATCTGCGTGCGGGCGATCGTCGAAATCGTGTAGCCGAGCAGCACCAGCGCCAAGACGAAGATCAGGACCGCCGTCAACAGCAGCGACATAGATCCGGTGAAGGGTATGGCAAACAGAAGCTTCGAGGCCGCCAGCACCACCACCACCTGCACGGCGCCTACCGCCAGATAGGGCAGCACCTTGCCCAGCATGATCTCGAGCGGGCTGGACGGCATCGCCAGAAGGTTCTCCATCGTGCCGCGCTCGGTCTCGCGCGTCAGCGCGATCGAGGTCATCATCACCATCGTCATCTGCAGGATGACGCCGAGCAGACCGGGCACGATGTTGTACTGCGAGACGGCTTCCGGATTGTAGCGCCGGTGCACCACCACCTGGAGCTGGCCCCGGGCAGCTTCGGCCGCCGTCTCCTGCATGCCGCGTGCCCTGAGCAGCGCCTGGTTGGCGACGGTGCCGAGCGTCGAGATGGCGCCGCTGGCGACGGCCGGGTCGGTTGCATCCGCCTCGATCAGGATCTGCGGGCTGTCGCCGCGCTCGACCCGTCGGGCAAAATCGGCGGGAATGGTGACGACGAAGGCGACATCGCCGCGCGCCATCAGGAATTCGGCTTCGGCGGCACTTTGCGCAACATGGTCGAAGCGGTAATAGCCGGTGGTCTGCAGCGCCGCAACCATGGCCCGCGTGTAAGGATCGCTGCTCATCGCCACCAGCGCTGCCGGCAGGCTCTTCGGATCGTTGTTGATGGCATAGCCGAACAGCACCAGCTGCATCAGCGGCACGCCGAGCATCATGGCGAAGGTGATGCGGTCGCGCCGCATCTGGATGAACTCCTTGATCAGCAGCGCGCCTAGCCTGGCGAAGGAAAAGATGCTGTTTATCCCGTTCTTCATCCCATGTTGTCCTTCGAACCGGACATGAACTGGATGAACACATCCTCCAGGCTGGTCTCGCCGGGCGACACCGTGACGCCCTTGTGCTCCTTCTCGACATCGGCGAGCGCTGCCTGAAGCGCCTTCCTGTCGGAACCGACGACATGCAGCGTCGCCCCGAACGGCGCCACCTGGTCGACGCCGTCGCGGCCATGAAGTGCGGCCGCGACCTGATCGAGCCGTGGCCCTTGCAGGACGAAGGTGGTCAGCCCGGCATTCCTCACCACGTCCTCGACCGTCCCAGTGGCCAGCATCTTGCCGTAGGAGATGTAGCTGATGCGGTGGCAGCGCTCGGCTTCGTCCATGTAATGGGTGGAGACCAGCACGGTCAGGCCGCCGCTCGCCAGCCGGTGGATCTCGTCCCAGAATTCGCGTCTGGCCTTCGGGTCGACGCCCGCCGTCGGCTCGTCGAGCAGCAGTAGTTTCGGCTTGTGCATGATGCAGGCGGCCAGCGCCAGCCGCTGCTTCCAGCCGCCGGACAGCGTACCGGCCAGCTGGTTCTTGCGCGATGTCAGGCCGAGCTCCTCAAGCGTCTTAGCCACATGCCCGTCGAGCGGCTTCAGCCGGTAAAGCCGTGCCACGAATTCGAGATTCTCGCCGATCGTGAGGTCTTCGTAGAACGAGAATCTCTGTGTCATGTAGCCGACTTCGCGCTTGATCCGCAGGCTGTCGGTGCGAATGTCGAAGCCCAGAACCGTGCCTTCGCCCTCATCCGGCGTCAGCAAGCCGCACATGATGCGGATGGTCGTCGTCTTGCCTGAGCCGTTCGGCCCGAGGAAGCCGACGATCTCGCCCTCGGCCACCGTCATCGTCACATGGTCGACGACGGTCTTGTCACCGAAGCGCTTGACCAGGCCATGCACGTCGATGACGTTCATTTTCCGATGTCCGCCAGGTCGACGTCGACGATCTGCCCGGGCTGCAATGCGCTGGCGTCGCCCTCCGGCCGCGCTTCGACCAGATAGACCAGCTTTTGCCGGGTCTCGAGCGAGTAGATCACCGGCGGCGTGAATTCCGGATCCGGTGACACGTAGCTGACGCGAGCCTTCACGCCCGCTCCGCAACCGTCGCAATGGACATTGAGCAGCGTGCCGACATCGACCGAGGAGAACGCGCTTTCCGGCACATAGACGCTGAGCTTCACCGCGCCATCCGGCAGTATGGAGATGACCGGCGCGGTCGGCCCGGCCGTGTCGCCTGGATAGCGGATGACATCGTTGACCCGGCCGGGCGAGGGTGCCGTCAGCACGCGCTTCGACAGCCGCCATTGCGCTTGCTCCAGCGCCGACTGCGCCTGCCTGACCTGATTGTCGGCAGCCTTGATCGTCTCGGGCCGTGCCGGCAGCCCGCCGACGGCGAGATTGGCCTCCGCCTGGCCGACCTGCGCGTTGGCCGTCTCCAGCGTCGCGGAAGCCGTGTCGTAGTCGGCCTGCGTGCCGGTGCCGCGTTTGAACAGATCGCTGGCGCGGATGTAACGGCGTTTGGCGTCGGCGGCTTGCGCCTTGGCCATGTCGACCTGCGCCTTGAGCACCGCAATCTCTTCCGGCCGCTTGCCGACCTGCAGGTCGGCAAGTTGCGCCTGGGCCTGCGCAAGGGCCGCCTCGGCTTGTGCGATGGCGATCTTGGCGTCGGCGTTTTCCAACGTCACCACCGGCGTGCCGGGCGTGACGCGGTCGCCGCGCTTGACCGCAATCGTCTCGACCTGCGCCACCTCGATCGGCGCGAGCAGGACGTAGTCGCCCTCGACGTAGCCGACGGCGAGCGGTGCTGCCGGCGCGCAGGCGCTGAAAAGCTGGGCGGCAAGCGGCAAAGAACAGAGCAGGCTCATGATCCACGATCCTTCCGGACAGCCAAATCGCGCCGAGCTAAAATCGCGCTGAGATTGTCGGTTATTGTTGCCGCGATCTTGCCGGCCTCATCATCGCCGATCTTGCGCCAGCCCATCCGGCGCATAACCGCCTCGCGGCCGATGCGGAAATAGACGACCTGGCCGATCAGCGTGAATACGGTGAGTTTTGTGCGCTCGCTCTCGGCCGGCTCGCCCGTCGCCTGTTCCCAGATGAGGCAGAGCCGGCGATGCGCCGGTTCGAACACGCCGTCATAGATACGGTCGAGGGCCGCGGTAGGATGCGACAGCTCGCGCAGGACGAACTGTACAATCTCGCCTGCTTCCGGCCTTGCCGCGATGAAGGCGACCATGCGCTCCAGTGCGCCGGCTAAATGTGCCCGCGCGGCCTCGGTGTCCGCCAATGCCGCGACCGGCGCCTGCAGATTGCCGATCGCCTGGCCGGCAACGGTCTGGATGGTGTCGACGATGTAGTCGGCCGCCGCGTTGCGGAGCCCTTCCTTGCCGCCGAAATGATAGGCGATCGAGCCGATATTGGCCTTGGCCTCAGCCGCGATCTGGCGCGTCGACGTGCCGTCGAAACCCTGGCGTCCGAACAGCTTCAGCGCCGCGCGCACGAGTGCCGTCCGCGTCATGTCTGCGGCGGTCTTGGGCGCCTCATGAGGAAGGCTGCTGGCGCTGGGCGATTTGATCATCATCGACAATTTAATCAATCGAATGATTAAAGTCAACTGCGATCAAGCGGCTTGCCAACTCTGGCCGTGCGCGCTCTAGTGCGTGGCCATGGGCAAGGAAATCGAGCGTAAATTCCTGGTCTCAGGTGAGGAATGGCGGGCAATGGTCGAGGCGGACATTCATATCCGTCAATTCTACCTTGTCGCCGAACCCAGCCGTACGGTGCGTGTGCGCATCAGCAATGATGCCGCCGCCAAGCTGACGCTCAAGTTCGGCAGCCAGGCACGCCAGCGCGATGAATTCGAATATCCGGTGCCTTTGGCGGAGGCGCAGGAGATGCAGGCCTTTGCCATCGGACATGTCATCGAGAAGACACGCCATCATGTTAGACACCGCGGCTATCTCTACGAAGTCGATGTCTTCGGGGGGACGCTTGCGGGGTTGGTGATCGCCGAGCTCGAGACGCCGGAGGATGTACCGGACGAAATGCTGCCAGATTGGCTCGGCCGCGAAGTCACCGGCGAGCCGAGATTTTACAACGCGTCGCTCGCCCTTGGGGGGATTGCGGAGATCGTCGCATGAGCTTTCGTATCGTCCGCACATGTCGCTGACCGGCGAGGTCAGGCGCATCCTCGCCGAGGAGATCGGCAAGGCGCTTGTCCATCTGGACGCCGCGCGTGACAGGCCCGAGCAGGGGCTGCACAACTGTCGCAAACGGCTGAAGAACGTCCGCGCCTTGCTGCGCCTTGTCCGTTCCGGAGACGAAACATTCTGCGTGACTGAGAATGAATGCTACCGCCAGGTGGCGGCCCTGCTTGCCGGCCCGCGCGAGGCAACCGCACTGGTGGAAACAATCGACCGGCTAGCGGCAAGCTTTCCCGAGCAAAGTGCCGGCGGTGGCCTCGATGCCGTTCGCGACCGGCTCGTCGCGCGCCAGCATGAACTGCATGGCGGAGCAGGCCTCGATGCTGCGATAGGCGCGGCGATCGCCGCTTGCGAGGAAGGTGTCGGCCGGATCGACAAGCTCGCTCTGCCCGACCAGCCGGAGCAGGCTGCCGACGTGCTCGCCGAAGGCGCGCGCGCCACTTTGCGCCGCGCCAGGAAAGCGCTGGACAAGGCGGCTTCGCGCGGCGAAGCCGATGACTTTCACGACCTGCGCAAGGCGGCCAAGACGCATGGCATGCACCTGTCGCTGCTCGGCCGGCTGTGGCCGACGCCGATCAAGGCCCGGCGCAAGGCCGTCGATGAATTGGGCGAGCGGCTCGGCGAACTGCACGACGTGTTCGTCATGCGCGCGCTTCTCGATGCCGAGGACCAGCCGCTCGGTCCCCCTGAGGACACGCGGTTGCTTGCCAAGCTGCTGAAGCGCTCGGAAAAGAGCCTGAAAAAAACCTGCCTCGCCGAGGCGGCCGAGCTTTTCGGCGACCGTCCGAAGCGCTCGACAAGGAAGCTTGCCCGCAAGGTGCGCGACGATCTCACAGCGGTATCGCACGAAGACGCCGGCGCGCCTGGCGTGGGCTGATCATGGTGTAATTTGCCGCCCTGTGACAATCGCCGTCTGGCATGACCGAGCCCGGCGACACGCTTCTGGACCGACTTGGCCGGCTTGCCGGCCGACTGCAGGAGGAATCGTCCGGCTACGAGCCTTACACGCCGTGAGACGCTATTCGCGCAGGGAAATCCTGCACGTCCGCCATCACTCGCTCGACACGCCGCGCGACTTCGACCTGTCGCCCTATTTCCGCATCGTCAAGCCGACCCTCGAATATGGTTTCGACTACCGGCAGATGATTTGGGACGACAACCCCAGGGTTGCCAATGCCGAGACAAGGGGTCAGAGTGGCGGCTAGGCCGGTAGCGGCCGTCGTGCTGTTGCGGCGGCCCGGCCGGGTGTCCGCGCGCCGGCGTCGCGCGGATGCGGTCCGATCGGCATGATCGCCGGGAATGGCGTCGCGCCGAAAGCGAAGGTCCATTTGTAGCCGATCAACCCGTCTTCCGGCGTCGTGTGCTGATCGTGATGCGCAAGCAATTTGGCGCGCTCGGCCAGTTCCTCCGCCTCCCGCCTGACCATTTCCGCCGTCTCGGGCCGCATCCGCCTGGAGAAGCTGACGAATGTCGCCTCGCGCTCCAGATGCGTGATGGCCCAGCCGATGAAGTTCTTGTTGGTCACCTCGAACAGTGGCCGCAATGGCCCGTCGAAATTCCACTGGATTGGCGTCTCGACCAGCAGCCTGGCCGACAGGCCGCGACCGAGCGCGACCAGCCCCAACTCCTCGAGGTCGCGCAGATAGAGGAACATCGAAGCCTCGCTCAACCCCTGTGAGCGCATGATGCCTTCGGGCGTAAATTTTTCCGAAAGCATGACGAAGATGAACAGCAGTGCCGGCCGGCCGGCGAGCTTGCGCTCGATCTCCGGCGCGATGTGGTTGGCAGGTCCTGGTCCTCTGTTCATAGAGCCGAGCACGTTCTCCAACTCCACGCCGGCGGTAGCGCAGATCTCCATCAGCCGGTCGAGCTTGCAGTTGCGCTCGTGGAAAATGCGCTTCACCGTCGGCTCAGAAACGCCCATTCGCTCGGCAAGGACGCGGTAGGTCACGCCCTTGGCCTTCAGCGTCCGCTTCAGCGCGTCGAAGATCAGGCCGTTCATGGGATGCACCTCTTTTGCACGATTTGGTATCAACCTTCGGTACTAGTCCCGATAGATCTTCCCGAAAAGTATCGAAAGGCCTAGCTCTCCGCCAGCCCATTACAGGAGACTAGCCATGAAAAGCCTCTTCACACCGATACTTCTCGCCATCGTCGGCATCGCGACTGCGCCGGCAGTTCAGGCCGCTGAACTCTGGCGCGCCGGCGGCCTCGAGCAACCTGAATCGGCGCTGTTCGACGCCGCCGGCCAGCGCGTTATCATCTCGAACATCGTCGGCAATCCCGGCGAAGCCGACGGCAACGGCTATCTGTCGATTCTGTCGATGGACGGCAAGCTGGTCACGCAACACTGGACCGACGGCATGGACGCGCCCAAGGGCATGGCGATTGCCGGCGGCAAACTCTACGTCGCCGACATCGCCCATGTGCGCGTCGTCGATCTCCAAAGCGGCAAGCTAGCGTCGACGATCGACGTGCCGAACGCTGTCTTTCTCAACGACATGACCGCTGATGCATCCGGCAAGGTCTACGTCACGGATATGCTTGCCGATACGATCTATCGCATCGACGGCGACCGGCTCGAACTGTTCATCAAGGATGCGGCGCTCGCTTCGCCGAATGGCATCTTCGCAGATGGCGGCCGGCTGATCGTCGCTTCGTGGGGCAAGGGCATCAAGCCCGACTTCAGCACCGCGGAGCCGGGCGGCCTGCTCTCGGTCGATCTCGCCACCAAGGCCGTTTCGCCTCTGGCTGGCGCGGAAAACTTTGCCAACCTCGATGGCGTCGTTGCCATCGGCGGCAGCATCTACGCCACTGCCTATATGACGGGCACGCTCTACCGCTACAAAGCCGGCGGTACGCCGCAAGTGGTTGCGACGTTCAAGCCGGGCAGCGCCGATATCGGCACAGATGGCAAGTCGACAATCTTCGTGCCGCTAATGAACGAGGGCGAGGTCTCAGCGTTGGGCCTCGACTAAGCCGGCAGTTGCCAGCTCAGGCGAGAGGCGCGGCTTTCTTCAGCTGCGCCCGCGCATCCGTGATCGATGCGGCATAAGTCACCAGCGGCCGCTTGACACCGTGGTTGATCAGCATGCGGCGTGTCTGCGGTGAAGCGCCTGAGATAATAAAGCGAACGCCGGCGCGCTTGGCCTTGTGGGCCGCGCCCTCGATGACATTGGCCGCCGTCGAATCGAAGAACGGCACCGCCGAACAGTCGAGGATGAAGTTCTTGCGCTGGTCGGCGATGCGGTCCAGCACCGTGCCGACGGTCGAGGCGGCGCCGAAGAAAAAGGCGCCCGATATCCGGTAGACCACGGTGTCGGCATCGCTCGCCTCGCTGGAATCATAAGCGCTGGCTCGGTCGGCGACGTCTTCCTGCACCAAGGATTGATGGTCCGCCTCCACCGCGATGCTCTTGGCCATGCGGTCGATGAACAGGATCGAGCCTAGCGCGAAGCCGACGACGATGCCTTCGGTCAGGTCGCGTAAGATGACGATCAGGAACGTCGCCATCAGTACCAGCGCATCGCCGCGCGAGGCGCGCAGCAAGGTGGCGAAGGCCTGTTTCTCGAACATGTTCCAGCACACCACCGCCAGCACGCCGGCAAGTGCTGCAAGCGGGATATAGCTGGCCAGCGGTGCCGCCACCAGCATCAGAGCAAGCAGAATGGCCGAGTGCATCATGCCTGAGACCGGTCCATGCGCGCCGGCCCGTACATTGGTCGCGGTGCGGGCAATGGTGCCAGTGGTGCATATGCCGCCGAACAAGGCGGAGGCGATATTGGCGAAGCCTTGCGCCACCAACTCGCAATTGGAGCGATGCCGCCTTCCGGTCATGCCGTCGGCGACGACGGCCGACAGCAGCGATTCGATCGCCCCGAGCAGCGCAAAGGCGATGGCGTCCGGCAGCACGTCGATTATCCTGTCGAGGCTGAGCGGCGGGAAGGCCGGCCATTGCAGGCTGCGCGGGATGCCGCCGAAGCGCGTGCCGATCGTCTCGGCCGGCATGGCGAGCAATGCGACGACGAGGGATGCCAGTCCGATGGCAATCAGCATAGCCGGCCACTTCGGCCGAAACCGCCTCAACGTCGCAATGGTGATGATGGTCAGTGCCGCCACCGCAGTTGCGGCGAGGTTGATTGTTCCGGCCGCTTCGCCGATGGCCATCAGCTTCGGCACCAGCGGCCCTGGCTCCTTGCCGGCGAGCTTCAGCCCGAACAGTTCGACGATCTGGCCGGAGAAGATGATGACAGCGATGCCGGCGGTGAAGCCGACGGTCACCGGGTAGGGGATGAATTTGATGTAGGTGCCAAGTCTGAGATAGCCGATGGCAAGCAGGAACACGCCGGCCATCATCGTCGCCAGCAGCAAGCCGTCGACGCCAACCCGCGCCACCGTCGCCGCCACAAGCACAATGAAGGCGCCGGCCGGGCCGCCGATCTGGAAACGGCTGCCGCCAAGCGCCGAGACCAGGAAGCCGCCAATGATCGAGGTGTAGAGCCCGCGCTCCGGCGTCACGCCTGAAGCAATGGCAATTGCCATCGACAACGGCAGCGCAACGATGGCGACAGTCAGCCCGGCGATGGCATCCGCCTTGAAATGCGTGAGCGTGTAGCCCTCGCGCAGCACCGTCACCAGCTTCGGGGTGAACAGTTCGGAAAATGTCGGCCGCGCCGGTTGATGCACTGCCCGCTGCGTCTGATCCATCGAGTGCCTTCCGCATGAAACCAAGGAGCGGCGGGATCGTCGGCAGGACTGTCGGCGGTCGCCGTCGCGACTTGGAGCGGCGTGCGTCCAAATAGGCGCACAGATACGCCCCAACACTTTTGACCCGCGCATCGGACTATCCGAAAATCGAATTTGATTTTCGGCGATGCGGCAGTAGCGTCAGCCTTGCGGGTTCTGCGGCGTGACAGGCTTGAGGCGAACGCCCCTGCCGCCACGCTCGCTCGCCTGGTTCTCGCCGATCAGCTCGACCCCGGCCTCTTCAAGGGCCTGGATGACCTTCATCAGCGTATCGACCACGCCCCGGACCACGCCGTCGCTCGCTTCCATGCGCTGAATGGTTGGAAGCGAAACCCCGGCGCGCTCGGCGAGGGTCTTCTGATCGATGCCGGCCAGCGCCCTCGCGGCACGCATCTGCGCGGCAGTGATCATCGGTCAAAACCCCGTCTGAGTTCTGCAGTATCACGTATAATACCTTCATAATGATGGGTCAAACATCATCTTGCCTATGTGAAACATGCAACAGTCTTTGCCAGCCGGTGCGCTGGCATGCTACAAACCTCGACATCGTTAGGCGGGACATCCATTGCGGTACCGATTTCACAGGTACGACCTTAAAAGGGATGAGCAGGTGAAGACATTCAAAGCGTTGGCGACCTCGACAGTCTTGCTGTCGATGGTTTTCCTGCTGGCAGGCTGCGGACATGGCCTGATCAACAGGCTGATTTGAAGTAGTCCGGCCGACGTCAGGTGCCGTCGGCCCGCCCTAGCCATCGCTGCAGCAATCGTGCCGCCAGCCAGCACAGCATCGCCCAGGCAAAGCCGGCGCACCAGCCGGCCAGCACGTCGGACGGCCAGTGGACGCCGAGATAGATGCGGCTGATGCCGACCACCACCGTCGTCAGCACCGCCAGCACGAGCACATAGATCTTCGTTGTGCGCCCGGGCAAAAACCGTGCCGCCATGCTGCCCAGCGTCAAATACGTCACCGCCGACAGCATGGCGTGGCCGCTCGGAAACGAAAGCGATGCCACATCGGCGAGATGCGAGACCAGATCCGGGCGCGGCCGGTCGATATCGAATTTCAGCACGCTTGACAGGAGCTGGCCGCCCGCCACCGCGACGAACATGAGAAGCGCCGCGCCTGGCCTGCGGATAAGGAGCAGATAGACGATCATTGCTGCCGTGATCAGCACCAGTACGCTGGCGCTGCCGAGGCTGGTGACGTCGCGCATCGCTCCTTCCAGCCACGCCGGTCCGATCGGATTGTCGGGCTGGCCGGCCTTGCGGAAGGCAAGCAGGATTTCGGTGTCGAAGGCATGCGGCGTGGTCGCCCGCGCCAGCTCCATCAGTTCTTCGAACCCCCACAGCCCGCCGGCAATGACCAGCCCGGCCAGCAGAACCGGGAACTCCAGCCAGTTGCGCAGTCTGCTTGCAATCTTCTTCATCGGCCCGATCGCAGCTACAGCCTTTGCAGATAGGGCCCGAGCGTGATCAGCGCCACAGCTGCGATGGCAAGCACAATGCCGGTTGCCTGCAAGGCATTGACGCGCTCGCCGAAGAAGACCAGCGCCACCACATTCACCGACACCAGCTGGATCACCGCCGACAGGCTGAACGACACCGACATGCCGAATTCACGGATCAGCCTCAGCATGATCAGATTGCCCAGCGAATAGAGCGCCAACGTCAGCACGATCTTGCCGAGGCTCGGCGCCAGCCCCCACTGTTTTGCGGCCATGGCCGCCAGCAGAAAGATCACCGTCGAAACGCAGAGCTGCCCAAGTCCCCAGAAACTCACTTTTGTTCCTCCCGATGCGGTCCCTACGCGCCTGCCGCAGCTCTTGTTTCCGAAGCGCCGGTCGCGGTCAAGCGGGGCTGATGTTGGATACGAAATCGCAGGTGGCAATTAGCCGGCATGTCATCAAACTGTGACCTGCCGGTAATACCGGATTGGCCAGGCAACACGCTCCAGCAATCCATCCAGCCAGAGGCAGGCCCCCATGACTGAACAGCGCTCGACCGAACATCGCACCCCTGACGCCCATTTCCGCACCAGCCTGCTCGAGGAAAACGATGGGCCAGGAGCCAATCCCACCGACAACCGCACCATGGGTGAGATCATCGCCGCGCGGTTCTCGCGCCGCGGCTTCCTCAAGGGCTCGCTTGCCGTCTCGGCCATAGCCGCTACCGTCAGCCCGCTGGCGCTGATCGCCGCCGACAACGCCCGCGCCGCCGAAGGCTCCGCCTTCGCTTTCGACGAGCTCGAGGCCGGCATCGACGACAAGCATCACGTCGCACCTGGCTATGACGCCGACGTGCTGCTGCGCTGGGGCGATCCGCTGTTCGCCGATTCGCCGGAATTCGATCCGACAAAACAGTCGGCGGAAGCCCAGGCCAGACAATTCGGCTACAACAACGACTATGTCGGTTATATCCCGATCGGCGGCTCGGCCGAGCATGGCCTGCTGGTCGTCAACCACGAATACACCAATCCGCATCTGATGTTCCCGGGCCTCGTCACCATCGTCGATGGCAAAGCCAAGCAGGCGCCCCTCAGCAAGGAGCAAGTCGATGTCGAGATGGCCGCGCATGGCGGCACCATTGTCGAGATCCGCAAAGAAGCCGGCAAATGGCAGGTCGTGCGCGACGGCAAGCTCAACCGCCGCATCACCTCCAATACCGAGATGGCACTGTCTGGCCCCGTCGCCGGCCACGACCGCGTCAAGACCAGCGCCGACCCGAGCGGTACGAAGGTCATCGGCACCCTCAACAACTGCGCCGGCGGCGTCACGCCGTGGGGCACCTATGTCATGGCCGAGGAGAACATCCACGGCTATTTCTCGGGCGAGCTGCCGCAGGGCCATAACGAGGCGGCCAACTACAAGCGCCTCGGCATTCCCGAAGGCGCCTATGAATGGGCGGCGCATCATGACCGTTTCGATATCGGCAAGGAGCCGAACGAGCCGAACCGCTTCGGCTGGATCGTCGAGGTCGACGTTCAGGATCCGACGTCGGTGCCGAGGAAGCGCACCGCCATGGGCCGCTTCAAGCATGAGGGCGCAGAATCGATCGTCGCCAAGGATGGCCGTGTCGCCTTCTACCTCGGCGACGACGAGCGCTTCGACTATGTCTATAAGTTCGTCACCACAGGCAAGTTCAATCCGGACGATCGCGCCGCCAACATGAATTTGCTCGACGACGGCACCTTGCATGTCGCCAAGTTCGCCGAGGACGGTTCAATCGAATGGCTGCCGATCGTCTTCGGCCAGGGACCGCTGACAGCGGCAAACGGCTTTGCCAGCCAGGCCGACGTGCTGATCGAGACGCGCCGTGCCGCCGACCTGCTTGGCGCCACCAAGATGGACCGCCCGGAAGACATCCAGCCCAATGCCGCCAATGGCAAGGTCTATGTCATGCTGACCAACAATTCGAAGCGCAAGGCCGACCAGGTCGACGCCGCCAATCCGCGCGCCGAAAACGCCTTTGGCCATATCATTGAGATCGTCGAGGATGGCGGTGATTTCGCTGCGACCAAGGGCAAGTGGGAAATCCTGCTGAAATGCGGCGATCCCGCCGTGGCCGAAATCGGCGCCACCTTCTCCACCGCAACCACTGCCAATGGCTGGTTCGGCATGCCGGACAATTGCGCGGTCGATTCGGCCGGCCGCCTCTGGGTTGCTACCGACGGCCAGGGCCCGAAGGCCACAGGCCGCACCGACGGCCTGTGGGCGGTCGACACGGAAGGCCCGGCGCGGGCGACCTCAAAGCTGTTCTTCCGTGTGCCGATCGGCGCCGAAATGTGTGGTCCCCTGTTTGCGCCGGACGACCAGACTGCTTTCGTTGCCGTCCAGCATCCAGGCGACGGTGGCGAGGACTGGGAGGCTTTTGGGCGTCCCTCCTATTATGAGGATTTGTCGACCCGCTGGCCTGACTTCAAGCCGGACATGCCGGTGCGCCCGGCGGTCGTTGCCATCACCAGGCAAGGCGGCGGCAAGATCGCGGTCTGAGACGCGGGAAGGCCTTGCAGTCTCGAGGAAGGATTTCGGTGGATGCGAAATCCTTCCTTTCCTGATATGGGATGCATCCATGCTGCGCATCATGCGCCGACTAATCATTCGGTGCGCTAACCACGGCCACATTCATTGTGCTTCGCAACCTGAAGCCAATGGACTCGTATAGTCTGATGGCCGTGGCGTTGCTGGCATAGGCGTGGAGATAGGGAATTTCGCCGCGCGCCACTATCCGGTTTGCCACGAACAGGGACAGCAGCTTGCCCAGGCCACCGCCGCGAAATTCCGGATTTGAGCACACCCCGCTGAGTTCGGTATAGCCAGGTTGCTTCATGCGCTCGCCGGCCATTGCCACAAGTCTGCCCTTGATTTTCACGCCCCAAAAATCGCCCAGGCTCAGGGCTTCGAGCGTGAATGGGCCAGGCTTGGTGAGCAATGCCAGGGCGAGCATCTCATCGGCATCGTCTCGGGTCAGACGTTGCACACGTTTGTCAGACACGGTTTGCAACGGCCGCTCGGCAATCATTTGAACCCCGGCTGCGGTCGAAGTCGCGGAAAGCCCCGCGGGCAGAGCAATGGCGTCCGACTGAAGCAGGATGACACTCTCGCCCGCGGAGACAAGCTGTTCGAGCGCCCGCAGGCTTTCGGCGTCGTCGGCGCCAGTGGCTGCGAAAGGAACAATCGACGGCCGGTATCGCCTGGCGAGGTCATTGCCTTGCGCGAACGCCCGATGTCGCGTCTGAAGCGCGCTCCAGATAGGCCGGTCGAGCAGGTGTCTCATCACGCAGCGCCCTCCGGATTTTTCACTCGACGGTCGAGAGGGGCCGCAGCGAGGCCGTCCTCGATGGCGGTCAGCTGCTCAAGAAGCGGCCCCGAAAGATCCGCGCACAAATCCGCAACGGCGTTCTCGATGCAAGGCCAGACGTCACGCTTTGCGACATCGACCAGCCGCCGGCCGTCCCGTGTGAGGGCGACAATCCTGCGCCGCTGGTCATCGGTCGACTGACTAACCTCGAGCAATCCCAATCCGGCCAGAAGCGAGACGCTTCGCGTTACACCCGGCTGCGCGATGCCAAGCGATTGCGCCAGTTCCCCGACAGGCAGCGGGCCCAGCCTGTCGAGCGCGGCCAGCAGTGGGTATTGGCTCGCCTGAACCGGAACATCCAGCCGGTCGAGCAGGCGCTGCGCCTCCGCCTGCAGTTGCTCGCCTATACGCTTCATCCTGCTGCCGAGGCACAAGAAACCAAGCGATCGTACGACGTCTTCCATATGCCAATCCGTCTCGCGAAAAACAATAACATGATATATAACAAGACATGAAGATCAAGGGGCTGTCGTCGCAAGGGCTGCACTCAGCGCTGTTTCCGTTGACCGATAAGGCTGCTTTGCCTGGCAGGCCAGTCGCTCAGTTGCGGAGCCGGTAGCCGGTCCTGAAGATCCAGGCGACGATTGCTATGCAGACGAGCAGAAAAACAACCGTCATGCCGAGGCTGACGCCGACCGAAACGTCGGACTTGCCGTAAAAACTCCAGCGGAAGCCACTGACCAGGTAGACGACCGGGTTGAACAGCGTCACCGTGCGCCAGATGCCCGGCAGCATGTTGATCGAATAGAAGCTGCCGCCGAGGAAGGTCAGCGGCGTGATGATCAGCAGCGGCACCAGCTGCAGCTGCTCGAAGCTCTTCGCCCAGATGCCGATGATGAAGCCGAACAGGCTGAAGGTCACCGCCGTCAGCACCAGGAAGGCGAGCATCCAGACCGGATGCTCGATATGAAGCGGCACGAACAGCGAGGCCGTCGCCAGGATGATCAGGCCAAGCACGATCGACTTTGTCGCCGCACCCCCGACATAGGCGATGACGATCTCCAGATAGGACACAGGCGCCGACAGCAATTCGTAGATCGAGCCGACGAATTTCGGAAAATAGATAGCGAAAGAAGCGTTGGAGATCGACTGCGTCAGCAGCGACAGCATGATCAGCCCCGGCACGATGAAGGCGCCGTAGCTGATGCCGTCGATCTCGGTGATGCGCGAGCCGATGGCCGAGCCGAAGACGACGAAATAGAGCGACGTCGAAATGACCGGCGAAACAATGCTCTGCAGCACCGTGCGAAGGGCGCGCGCCATCTCCACCCGATAGATCGCCCATACCGCATGAAGATTCATGACCGCGCGCGGGTTCATGCCTGTTTCCTCACCAGATTGACGAAGATCTCCTCAAGCGAGCTGTTTTCCGTATCGATGTCGCGGAACTGGATGCCGGCCGCCTCGAGCTCGCGGATCAACGAGGCGACGCCCGGCCGTTCGCTCTGGTTGTCATAAGTATAGGTCAGCTGCCCGCCATCCGGCGAAAGCTCCAGCGCGTAGCGCGAAAGGGCGTCGGGAACGGTGGCCAGGGGGCTGCGCAGTTCCAGCACAAGCCGCTTGCGGCCGAGCTTGCGCATCAGCTCGGCCTTGTCCTCGACCAGCACGATCTCGCCGCGGTTGATGACGCCGACGCGGTCGGCCATCGCCTCCGCTTCTTCGATGTAGTGTGTGGTCAGGATGATGGTGACGCCGTCTTCGCGCAGCCGGCGCACCATCGCCCACATGTCCTGGCGCAGCTCGACATCGACGCCTGCCGTCGGTTCGTCGAGGAACAGGATGCGCGGCTCGTGCGACAACGCCTTGGCGATCATCAGCCGGCGCTTCATGCCGCCGGACAGCGTGATTGCCTTGGCGTCCTTCTTGTCCCAGAGCGACAGGTCGCGCAGCACCTTTTCGATGAACGCCTTGTCCGCCGGTTTGCCGAACAGGCCGCGGCTATAATTGACCGTCGCCCACACGCTCTCGAAGGCGTCGATGGTCAGTTCCTGCGGTACCAGCCCGATCAGGCTGCGCGCCGCGCGGTAGTCGCGGTTGATGTCATGGCCATCGACGGTGACGGAACCCGACGAACGGTTGACGATGCCGCAGACGATCGAGATCAGGGTCGTCTTGCCGGCTCCGTTCGGCCCGAGCAGCGCAAAGATCTCGCCGCGCACTATATCGAGATTGATCTCCTTCAGCGCCTTGAAGCCGGTGGCGTAGGTCTTGGTGACCCCGGAAATCGAGATGATCGGCTGCATGGCTGAAAACGGCTGCTTGAAACAGAGTTGTTGATTTAATCCGCTGAATGTCGGTTCGCAAATCCGGATGTCAATGCCGCTCCTGACAGTTCTGGACATCGAGGTTCGCCGGAATAGGCGACACCTGCCCGATCGTCCAGCCAAATTCCGCGCAGAAGCAGATTCACCGGCACTGCGGCGTTCCGCCTCGCGGCGGGACGCCGCTTTGACCGTCCCGCGCATGAAGCCTATCCTTGTACAAACAAGCAGCAGCCGGAGCCGCCATGGACCCGCTCATCCTGTCGCGCATACAGTTCGGCGCGAACATCTCGTTCCACATCCTGTTCCCGGCGATCACCATCGCGCTCGGCTGGGTGCTGCTGTTCTTCAAGCTCCGCTACAACGCGACAAACGATTCCGCCTGGATGCGCGCTTATTTCACCTGGGTTAAGGTATTCGCGCTGTCCTTCGCCATGGGCGTGGTTTCCGGCGTCACCATGAGTTTTCAGTTCGGCACCAACTGGCCGGGCTATATGGAGACGGTCGGCAACATTGCCGGCCCGCTGCTGGCCTACGAGATCCTGACCGCCTTTTTCCTTGAGGCGGCGTTCCTCGGCATCATGCTGTTCGGCTTCCGCCGCGTCTCGAACCGCGTCCATACGCTGGCGACGGTGCTGGTGGCCGGCGGCACCACCTTGTCCGCCTTCTGGATCATAGCACTCAATTCGTGGATGCAGACGCCGGCCGGCTTCGAGATGCGCGATGGTGTAGCGCACGCCACCGACTGGTGGGCCGTTGTCTTCAATCCGTCCATGCCCTACCGGCTCGTCCATATGCTGCTTGCTTCGGGGCTGACCGTCTCGTTCCTGATCGCCGGCCTGTCGGCGCTGCGCTATCTCTACGGCGATCGTTCGGAATCGATGTGGAAGGCGCTGCGCACCGGCGTCTTCACCGCCGCGATCCTGATCCCGATCCAGATCTTCGCCGGCGACCAGCACGGCCTCAACACGCTCGAACACCAGCCGCAGAAGATCGCCGCCATGGAGGCCAACTGGAGCACCGGTCCCAACGTGCCGCTGGTGCTGTTTGCTCTTCCCGATGAAGCGGCGAGCGAGAACAGGTTCGAGCTCACCATCCCCGACGGCGCCAGCCTCATCCTCAGGCACAGCGCCGGCGGCGTCGTGCCGGGGCTGAACGATTATGCCGGCAACCACCCCCCGGTGTTTCCGGTATTCTGGGGCTTTCGCATCATGGTCGGCACCGGCCTCATGATGCTCGCCGTCTCCTGGTCGGCCGCCTTTTTCCTCAAGCGCCGCCACAGCCTGCCCAAGCCGCTGGCGCTCGTCATGGTGCCGATGGCGCTGTCCGGCTGGCTGGCGACGCTGGCCGGCTGGTACACCACCGAGATCGGCCGCCAGCCCTGGCTGGTCACCGGCGTGCTGCGTACCGCCGATGCTGTCGGGCCGGTCGCCGGCAGCCATGTCGCGCTGTCGCTCGCGGTCTATCTCAGCCTCTACGTGCTGCTGCTGATCGCCTATCTCAGCGTGTTGGTGCATCTGGCATTGAAGGCGGCGAAGGATGGAGACACCTCGCCGCTGCCGGGTGTCATAAACAGGCCGCTGTCGCAGCCGGTTGCGCAACCAGGAGAAACACCATGAGCGTCGACTGGCCGACCCTGCTGCCTCTGATCTTCGCCGGCCTGATGGGCCTCGCCATCCTGATCTACGTCATCCTCGACGGCTTCGATCTCGGCATCGGCATCCTGTTCGCCGCAGCCGAAGGCACCGAACAGGATACGATGATCGCCGCCATCGGCCCGTTCTGGGACGCCAACGAGACCTGGCTGGTGCTGGCGGTCGGCCTGCTGCTGGTCGCCTTCCCGCTGGCGCACGGCACCATCCTGACCGCGCTCTACACTCCGGTTTTCGTGCTGCTGGTCGGCTTGATCCTGCGCGGCGTCGCCTTCGATTTCCGCGCCAAGGTGCCGGCCGGCAGGAAGCACCGCTGGAACCGCATCTTCTTCCTCGGCTCGGTCATCGCTTCGCTGGCGCAAGGCTATATGCTCGGCGTCTATGTGCTCGGCCTCGACGTCGGCCCTGGCGGCATGGCGTTCGGCGCGCTGGTGGCGCTCTGCCTTGCCGCGGCCTACGCGGCGATGGGCGCGGCCTGGGTCATCTATAAGACGGAAGGCGACCTGCAGAAGAAGGCGGTGCTGTGGCTGCGCACGGCGCTGGTGCTGACCGCGCTCGGCATGGTCGCGGTATCGCTGGCCACGCCCTCTGCCAGCGCGCGCATCTTCGACAAATGGTTCGTCTGGCCGGCCATGCTCTATCTGTCGCCGCTGCCGATCCTGTCGGCAGTGCTGTTCCTGTGGCTGTGGCGCCAGACCTTCCATCTGCCGAAACCCGGCGACCGCCACGCGCTGCTCCCGTTCCTGACATTGGCCGCGATCTTCACGCTCGGCTTTGCCGGCCTCGCCTGGTCTTTCTACCCCTTCGTGGTGCCCGACCGGCTGACCATCTGGCAGGCTGCTTCGGCACCCGAAAGCCTGGCCGTCATCCTGGTCGGCACGGTCGTCGTGCTGCCGATCATCATCTTCTATTCGTTCTTTGCCTACCGGGTGTTCGCCGGCAAGGCGACGGATCTGACCTATGACTGACCGGCATCGCCGTCGCCGCCTGAAACAGAATATTCATCTTCAAGCGGAATAACCTTCTCTGGCCGGCCGAGCAGAATCGCCGGCATCAAGAAGGGCGATGCAATGACCCCCTTTTTTGCGGCAGGACAGGATCGGCTGCTGCTTTTGCTGATCCGGACGGTCGCGCTGATCGGCGCACTCGCGCTTGCCGGCCTGCTGCCGGCCATGCCGCAGGCGCATGCGCAGGACGCGGCCAACTGGACCGGCGTGTGGGACACGAAATGGCGCGGCGGCGGCGCCCAGATCAAGTTCGAGCAGACCGGCGCCGACGTTAAGGGCGTGTACCCGCTTTATAACGGCCGTATCGAGGCCAAGGCCGAAGGCGACAAGCTTGTCGGCCACTGGTTCGAAGGCGACCGCCAGGGCGCCTTCACCTTCGTCCAATCGCCTGACGGCGGCAGCTTCATGGGCCGCTTCGATGCCGCCACCGCCGAATGGTGGACAGGTGTGCGCGTCAGCGCCGTCGAGGACGTGCGTGTCGACCAGTCGAGCCCGATGAGCACCATGCGCTCGTTCCTGCAGACGATGAACGAGAGCGGCGCCGACAACGTGCCGCGCGCCACCGGCGGCGGCATGGGTCTTGCCGGTCTGGCGGCGGGTCTCGTCGAGGTCACCGAGGCCGACCGCGGCGGCCTCAACATGCCCGATTACACCAAGCTGCTGTTCACCGTCATCGACAACGCGACGTTCCGTCTGTGGAGCCTGCCGCATGACATTATTTCCAGCGACGAGGTGACGGCGACGCTGCCGCAATACGGCACCAGGGTCTCCTTCGCCGTCACTTTTCGCCGCAAGAATGGCGACTGGTTCATCGTCGGGCCGCCACTTGGCCAGCTTCAGGCCAAGCTCGCCGAATTCCAGGAAGCGCGTGGCGAAGCCATCGACATGGTCGACGATCCGAGCAGGCTCGCCTCGCCGCGCGACACGTTCAAGGTACTGTTGAGCGGCCTCACCGAAGCCGGCGACCCGGCCCAGGCGGCGCTCGACCTGCGCAACTACAGTCAGGCGGTGCGTGGCGACGAGGCGTTCCTGCTTGAGCGCTATCTCAAAAAGGTCATCGACCGCATCGGCTATGTCTATTGGCAGGAGATCCCCGACGATCCGAAGAGCAACACCCCCTTCGTCTATTTCGAGCATCCCGCCGGCAATATCGTCATCGGCCCGGTCGAGACTGACCCCGACGGCACCGGCAAGCGCAAGATCTGGCAGTTCACGCCCGAGACGCTCGCCCACATCCGCGCGCTCTACGCCGACGTCGAAGACGTGCCGGTGGCGCCGGAATTCGCCGCCTTCGCCAGCACCGACCCGTTCTTCATCGCCCGTGGCCTCGCCCGCGAGATCAGCCCTGGCCTGCTCACCCGCGCCGGCCCGATGGAGCACTGGCAATGGTGGATGCTCGGCCTTGCCGCACTGGCCGGCATCGTCTTCGGCTTCATCGCCAATTCGCTGATTTCCTTGTTTGTCCGAAGGACGGACAGCCCGGCCTTCTTCCGCATCGTCGAATGGGCGGTGCGCTCGATCGTGCTTGGCGTCTTCCTGCTGTTGACGCTGCGCCCGCTCGGTCTGCCGCAAGTGGTCGCCGCCCCGGTCAAGGCAATCGCCTAGAGCCTGATCGTGATCGGCGCCGTGCCGGTGGTCTGGCACCTGATCGGCAAGGTCGCCGAACACTATCGCGGACTTTGGCAAGTGCCCGGCTATCACGACACGCTGATTTCGCTGTCCACCGGTGTGGCGCGCGTCGCCGTGCTGGTCATCGCCTTCCTGCTGTTGGCCGAAGTGCTCGCCATCCCCTACGAAGGCGTCATCGCCGGTCTCGGCATCGGCGGTCTGGCGGTGGCGCTGGCGGCGCAGCCGACGCTGCAGAACTTCCTCTCCGGCCTGACGCTCTATGCCGACCGGCCGGTAAGCGTCGGCGATTTCTGCAAGTTCGGCGACCAGTCCGGCACGATCGAGCATATCGGCATGCGCTCGACGCGCATCAGGTCGCTCGACCGCACGATCATCTCGGTGCCGAACTCGGATTTCGCCGGCATGCAGATCGAGAACTACGCCCATCGCGACCGCACCCGGTTCGCGACGACGCTGCAGCTGCGCTACGAAACGACGCCCGATCAGCTGCGTTACGTCCTGGCCGAGCTGCGCAAGCTGCTGATTGCCCATCCGCGCGTTATCGATGAGCCGTGCCGCGTGCGCTTTGCCGGCTTCGGCGCCTATTCGCTCGATATCGACGTGTTCACTTATATCAAAACCGCCGACGTGGCCGATTTTCAAGCCGTCCGCGAGGACATCCTGTTGTCCATGATCAACATCATGGATGATGCCGGCGCGCAGTTCGCCTTCCCTCCGTCACTGGAATACAGAGCCACCGACCTTCCGGTCGACGACGAAAAACGCATCGCCGCGGAGAAAAGAGTCGGCGATTGGCGCGAGGCGCAAAATCTGCCTTTCCCCGACTTCAGCCAGATCGACAAATTCGCCCTCAACAACACGCTTGCCTACCCGCCTGAGGGCTCGGCGCATTATCGCGAGACAGAGCCCGACCCGGACTCGGCCGAGGTAAAGGCGACGCTGGAGAAGGTGCGCTGGAGCCTGCCCTGGAAGAAGGGGAGGTAGTTTCGAGACGTTGGCGGGACAGCACCCCCCTCTGGCCTGCCGGCCATCTCCCCCGCAAGGGGGGAGATTAGCAGTTTCAGCGCTCCGCTCGTCCTGAACGTTGGAGATTTGGTGAAGGTCGAGGTGATAGCCGATCTCCCCCCTTGCGGGGGAGATGTCCGGCAGGACAGAGGGGGGTGCGAAGGATCGCCGACGCTTATTCTCCGTCGCGCCCGCCGGCGCAAAAGCTCAGCTCTTGTTGGCGGCCAGCACCAGCACCGGCTTTTCGCTGTAGAGGTTGGGGAACAGCCGCTTCAGATTCTCGACCTTGGGCAAATCGTTGTAGACGATATAGGGATAGGTCGGGTTGAGGGTCAGAAAGTCCTGGTGGTAGTCCTCGGCCGGATAGAAGCTCTTGCCGGTCTCCAGCGTCGTCACGATCGGCTTAGGAAACACCTTGGCCTTGTCGAGCTGGGCGATATAGCTTTCGGCGATCATTTTCTGCGTGTCGTTTTCGGCAAAGATCGTCGAACGGTACTGTGTGCCGCTGTCCGGCCCCTGGTAGTTCAGTTGCGTCGGATTGTGCGCCACCGAGAAATACACCTGCAGTAGCTGGCCGTAAGTAACCTTGGACGGCTCGTAGGTGATCTCGACGGATTCGGCATGGCCCGTCCGGCTGGTGCCGACCATTTCATAGACGGCCGTGTCCTTGTCGCCGCCGGCATAGCCGGAAACGGCGCTGGTGACGCCCTTGACGTGCTGGAACACGCCTTGCACACCCCAGAAGCAGCCGCCGGCGAAGACCGCCTTTTCGGTGCCGGCGGTGGCCTTCTCGTCCATTGCCGGCGGCGGGATCACCACCGCGTCTTCGGCCGAGACTGCCGGGATCTGCCAGAATACGGCGGCGGCGGCCGTAAGGATGAGCGCGGCAGCTGCTGCTTTTGCGAAAATCGACGATCGTTTCACGGCTGCGGTCATGTCTGATCTCCCATGATGTGGTGTGGATTATACGACGGATAGGTCCGCCGGGCTCTCACATTGCTGTGCGCATCGCCTATTTGGCCGGAGCCATGGCATCGCAGGCCTTGGTCGCCTCCGCCTTCTTCATGGCGTCCGTCTCGGCGTCGGCCTTGTTCATGCAGTCGGCCTTCATCGGATGTGTCGCCTTCATCGCGGTCGTGGCCATCGCGTCAGCCGCCATGGCGCCGGCCGGCTTCATTGCGTCCGTTGCCGGCTTCATGGCGCCCGTTGCCGGCTTCATGGCGTTTGTCGCCATCGCCGGCTTCATCGCATCTTCGGCCCGCGCCGCGCCTCCTGCGAACAGCGCCGCCGAGCAAAGTGCGAAGGCGAGTGCCGCCAGGGTCGGGCGATTGGTCAAACGATTGGTCATGATGATCTCCTTGGGTTTGGCAGGGGTTGACGGCATGCGGCGGCGCCGCTGCGCGTTGGGGAATTTCGCGCGGGTTTCTAATTCGTAGCGGCAGCAAGGATCGGCCCGCCGCCCGGCACCTGCACCAGCACCGCCGTGCTAAGGCCGCCCGTCGTCGCCGGCAGCGGCAGCGCGGTGGCGTCGCCGGTCCAACTGCCCAGCCTGGTCAGCGAATGCACGACATTGGCGTGCGGCAGCGTGCGGCCGGTGTTTTCTCCGCGCGCCACCGGCACCTCGACGACGCCCTTGCCGTAACGCACCAGCCAGACGTCGGCCTTGCCGCCGGGCACCGGACCGGCGCCGATGCTGACCGTCCCGCCGGCGAGCGACAGCGAAGGTCCGTCGGCGTGGCCGCCGCTCGCAATCAGCTGCTCGATCTCGCCCGGCCTGGCGCCGACCGCATCGGCCCTGCCGTTGACCACCACTTGCGGCGTGAACGGGCCGGAACGGCCAAGCGACGGTTCATAGCGGACCTGGCGCTGCGTGAATTCTTCTTTGCCGAATGTGTCCTTCCAGCCGAGATAGTCCCAGTAGGTGACGTTGAAGGACAGCGCCAGCACGCCGGGCCGGTCCTTGACCTTGATCAGATTGGCGTTGGCCGGCGGGCAGGACGAGCAGCCCTGGCTGGTGAACAGCTCGACGACGGTCTGCGTCTGGCCGGCGGCCGCGCCGGTTGCCGACAGCACAGTTGCCGAAAACAGTGCGGCGGCGAGCCCCATCAGGGCTGTGCTGCGTTTCGATCCGGTCATCGCTGTTCTCCTGTGCGGTCCATGTCCACACTTCGCCGCCGAAACACGGTTCGTTACAGCATCACCGCTTCGTGATCGTTCGCAGCTCTCCCTTCCTCTTGTGGGAGAAGGTGAATCGGCGCGAAGCGCCGAGAGGGTTGAGGGGTGCTGGAAGCAATGAGGCGTCGGCGTTCCCTGGAACACCCCTCATCCGACCGAGCTTCGCTCGGCCGCCTTCTCCCACAGGGGGCGAAGGGAAGACGGTCGCTCGCAACCAACACGCCACCCGGTGTGCCCGGGCGGCGGTGTGATGGACGGGCAGCCTAAGCGGGCCGATATGCCCTCGCACTCAGCTGCGGCGTCCTATTGTGTCAACAGCGTTTCCGATGCCCGCTGATTGAAGGCGCACTTGCCGGTTACTGTGTAGAAAAAGTCGGCGTTGGAATCGGTGATGGTCGGAGATGTCGGCACCGACGATCCCCCGTCTTCCCACGCTTGTGTGCTGGTCTGGCCGCACGGCACCAGTGTAAAGATATCGACCGTTTGGCCACTGGCGATCTCGACGCCGTCCGCGTAGAGGCGGTTCGATGTCGCCGGATCGTTCGATTTGAGCACCGTTGGATTGCCTGACGGCACATCCATCTGCAGGTAGAGCTGGTCCATCTGGCTGACGTCGATCACCGCGCCGGCACCGGTCGCGGGATACATGGTGTTGACGCAGGTGGTTGCATATTTCTTGCCGTTGGAAGCGGTCTGGGTGATCGTGGTGCTTGGCAGCCCATAAAAGCTGAGCACCGTGGTGGTCGTACACACCTGCTGCTGGACCGTAGTGATCGTCGCTCCGTTGATGGTGGAGACGGTCGCCGTGCCATAGCCTTTCGGATCGCCATAACCGTTGTATGTGTAGGTGATCTTCATCAGCTTGTTGGCCACCGTGTCCCCGAATTTGGTGCCGTAGAGCGTCATTGTCTTGCCCCACCAGCCCGAGACCTTGGTCACCTTGAACGTGGCTTGCACCAGCGCCGGCCGCTTTGTCACTGCCGACGCAACGCCGACCTGCACCGTGTTGATCCTGGCGATCTGCATGAAATTCGTCGGCATGGCAAAGCCGGCCGAAGCCTTGATGCTGGCGGCGCCGTCGGTGGCGACGACGAAGCTGTCGAGCTTGGCCGTGCCTTGCCCGCCATTGGCCAGGTATACCTCCTGCAGTTTTACCTGACGGTCCGCCAATGAGGTGTCCGTCGCAAGCGTCGTGATCGACAGCGACGCTGCATCGAGGGCGTTCTGCATCGATGCCCTGGTCGAAACCGCAGAGGTATAGTCGATGGAAAAACCCAATGCGGCAACCATCGGGATAAGCAGGATGGCGAGCAATGGCGCGAACGAGCCGCTCACCGATTTGAGAAATTTGCGTGCTGACAACCGCATTCCGATCCCCCCGAACGGCGATAGACCGGTGGGCTATCACGCCGGGCGCGAACTATGCTCTAATCTCATGGATCAAAGTTTAACGACTTTGCCGCCCCGCCGCCGCACCCGCGCCCCGCCGCTTGCCGATGTAGCGTGCCCCTGCTAAAGCGCGCCGCATGACCACGCCGATCAAAAACATCCGCAACTTCTCCATCGTTGCCCATATCGACCATGGCAAATCCACGCTTGCCGACCGGCTGATCCAGTCGACCGGCGGGCTGGAGCTGCGCGACATGAAGGAGCAGGTGCTGGACTCGATGGACATCGAGCGCGAGCGCGGCATCACCATCAAGGCGCAGACGGTGCGGCTGAAATACCGCGCCAACAATGGACAGGATTATGTCCTCAACCTGATCGACACGCCCGGCCATGTCGACTTCGCCTATGAAGTGTCGCGCTCGCTCGCCGCCTGCGAAGGTTCGCTGCTGGTCGTCGACGCCTCGCAAGGCGTCGAGGCGCAGACGCTGGCCAATGTCTACCAGGCCATCGACAACAACCACGAGATCGTCGTGGTGCTGAACAAGGTCGACCTGCCCGCCGCCGAGCCCGAGCGCATCCGCGAGCAGGTCGAGGAGGTGATCGGCATCGACGCCTCCAACGCCGTGCTGATCTCGGCCAAGACCGGGCTCGGCATTCCCGACGTGCTCGAAGCCATCGTCAATGATTTGCCGCCGCCGCGCGAGGGCGACATCGCGGCTCCGCTGAAGGCGATGCTGGTCGACTCCTGGTACGACGCCTATCTCGGCGTCATCGTGCTGGTGCGCATCATCGACGGCGTGCTGAAGAAGGGCCAGACCATCCGCATGATGGGCACCGGCGCCAGATACCTGGTCGAGCGCACCGGCGTCTTCACGCCCGCCCGCATCAATGTCGACGAGCTCGGCCCCGGCGAGTTCGGTTTCTTCACCGGCTCGATCAAGGAGGTTGCCGATACCCGCGTCGGCGACACCATCACCGAGGACAAGCGCCCGACGGCACAAGCCCTGCCCGGCTTCAAGCCGGCGCAGCCGGTGGTGTTCTGCGGCCTGTTCCCGGTCGACGCCGCCGATTTCGAAGACCTGCGCGCCGCTGTCGGCAAACTGCGCCTCAACGACGCCTCCTTCTCCTTCGAAATGGAAACCAGCGCCGCGCTCGGCTTCGGCTATCGCTGCGGCTTCCTCGGCCTGCTGCATCTCGAAATCATCCAGGAGCGGCTGGAGCGCGAGTTCAATCTCGACCTCATCGCCACCGCACCTAGCGTCGTCTACCGCCTGCTGTTGAACGATGGCACGGTCAAGGAACTGCACAACCCGGCCGACATGCCCGACGTGGTCAAGATCCAGGCCATCGAGGAGCCGTGGATCCGCGCCACCATCCTCACCCCCGACGACTATCTCGGCGGCATCCTGAAACTATGCCAGGATAGGCGCGGCATCCAGGCGGACCTGTCCTATGTCGGCAAACGCGCCATGCTGATCTACGACCTGCCGCTCAACGAGGTGGTCTTCGACTTCTATGACCGGCTGAAGTCGATCTCCAAGGGCTACGCCTCGTTCGACTATCACCTCACCGACTATCGCGAGGGCGACCTGGTGAAGATGTCGATCCTGGTCAACGAAGAGCCGGTCGACGCGCTGTCGATGCTGGTCCACCGCACGGCGGCGGAAAAGCGCGGCCGCCAGATGTGCGAGAAGCTGAAGGAGCTGATCCCGCACCACCTGTTCAAGATCCCGATCCAGGCGGCGATCGGCGGCAAGGTCATCGCCCGCGAGACCATCTCGGCGCTGCGCAAGGACGTCACCGCCAAGTGCTACGGCGGCGACGTCTCACGAAAACGTAAGCTGCTCGACAAGCAGAAAGAGGGCAAGAAGCGGATGCGCCAGTTCGGCAAGGTGGATATCCCGCAGGAGGCGTTTATCCAGGCGCTGAAGATGGGCGATTGAGGGGCTATGAGTCATTCTTACTGACAACAACTTGTTTATCAAGCGCGCGCTCGTTCGCGCGCCCGTCGTGTCAGACTGATAATGTTTGGACGCGCGCCACCTCTGCGCATTTGAAGGCCTATTCTGAATAGCTCTGGAACTTCAAACCGTCCTTCTTCCTGGTACGCAACGCCATACTTTTCCAAATTCTCCAAATCTCCATCCGACAAGCCCAGACCTTGAGCCTCGATGCGCGAAAAAGGTGTAACAAAACCGGGAGCTTTTCTAAATTTTTCGAATATAGCCTCTAGTTGAGTAACCTCTTTGGGATACTCCTCGACCTTTTTCTCACTTGTAAATTCAACAGCGGCCTTTAAAGCGGAAGGCGCCAGCAATCGGTCATCTAGGCCATGGCCTCGAGAGTATTTTGCCGCCTCTCCTACAAATCGAACAAGGTCTCTTGCAGTTAGCCGACCAGTAAGGTCTGTAAGTACAGAAATAACCCACTCAGTTGTCCGTGCTTCGCGGCTGTCATCTTTACCTAGCTTGACACCCCATATGCGTCGAAGATCATTCTCCTGTAGCTCTGGTGATGAGTGGGAGAGACGCCAATCGCTCGACCAAAGCCCAGGGATCGCACCACTATTGCTAACAAGCCAAACGACTAGTTCCTTAATATCAATGTCTCGCCAAGTCAGCGCATAGTTCGAAAAAACAGCACGAAGCTGTCCGGCGTTTTGGGCGATAGCCGCCTGGATCATATCAGCGCGGACAAATGCTATGTATCCAATCGGTCGCCCGGCTTCTTCTCGAAGGCGCAAGGGCACATCCAAGAGCAAAGAAGCAAGTGCTGCCGCCTCATTCGCTCGATTGAATGGGTCGGTTAGCACCTCTTCCAGCCCCTCTACGAGCACGACAGGTCTTACCGCCGCCAACTTGGCTGCAGCTAGGAAGTCTGGCCAAGCGGTGTCCCCAATAAATCCTGCCGAATTTGCAATCTGCGAAAGCCAAAAGCCCAGCCAGTCGCTTTGCGGTACTTTGGTAAGCTGCTCTCGAATGGCTTGCGTAGTTTCGGAGAGCGTCGCGGGTTTTCCCCCCGACAGCACGGCACTGGCCCGGGTTCTTCTCTCGCCGACAAGCGATGTGATCTTATCGCTGGTCAAAGATCCGAATGTGGGGATGAAAGGACCCTCGAACGAGCTTTTATTTGTAGTTTGAAGAGCAGCAACTGAGGCGTTCCAGCTGCCGCGCTCCAGGAAAAATCTTGCCGTCAGAGTCTTGCCAGTTCCTTTGGCTCCCTCAACGAGGACAACAGGCGGTTGGCTCAAGAAATCCGTTGCAAGCCGCTCAAGTGGCGGCGTGACAAGCGGGGTTGCAAGATCGCTAGCAGTTTCCGCAAAAGTTAGCTTTGAGGCGAATTCTTCCAGCTGCCGGCAACGTTTGTCCGCCTCGAATGGTGGCGCAACCGGGACGGTTTGCTGTGGTTCCGAACCACTAAGCGCCTCCCACCCTGCCCAATCGGCCATCTCACCCTTTAATTGAGGTATGAAGCTCGAAGTAGTCAGCTCTCTCACAAAAGGGTCCCACTCTCCCGACATCGCTATTAGTTCAGCCAAGTGCGGGATAAACCCGACTGCCACTGGACTTGCCTCTGTGTCATCGTCGTCGTCGAATGACGGAAATTCTTCGGCTGCGCTCAATGTAAGGCGCCCTGCAAGATCGCCACGATACTTGAAATCTCCAAACCGCGATATTGGGAGTTGGTTGAACAATACAAAAGGCTGACGTCCGCGAACTCCGGTCTGCTCTTCAACCATTCCAAGTGTTCGCATCATGCTTATTAGCGCTGCAACGGACTGACCAGAGGTGCTCGAAACGAAAACCCGTTCCACAGACGGATCGGCGAGAAACTGAAGAGACACGTCAACAAGGCCCGCTCGCAAGTCTACCACAGCAGCTCGGCAGCCAAGGCGGCTTGCTAGTTCTCGCACCAAATCTGGTACAACGAAGGGATCGTCGCTACGAGCTGCTTGGAGATTTTCGGGCCGGATAGCAAAACCTGAAAGATCATCTAGCAGGCGTTTAACGGGTAAAACGTATACGCCGTTTACAAGTTGATCGATCATTCTCCTACTGACGAAGTCCAACGTGGCTTGAAATCCGTCGGTTCGATCTGCGTGAGCTAGTGCTAGCAAATCTTCCAAGGATATCGTGAATCCCGATTTTCGGCTTTGAAGTAGAAAGCTTATACCAGGGGCTTCGAAATCGGCATCCACTAGCAGAACTGGTCCAGAATTCTCATTTGCTACCTCAAGCGAGAAAGCTAAGGCTGTCGTTGTCCTTCCAACACCTCCTTTGACACTGTGAAAAGCAAAGACCGGTGGTCCTTTTTTGTCGCCTCGTGCCGGAAACTCGACGTCAAAATATCTCTCACCGTCAAGAGCAGCATTAGGCCCATAGATTCTTTTTGCTGGCGTTGTCTCCTCGCTTCGAACGATTACCACCGGAAGGGTCTCCATTCCCCGTGGCGCCGACAACTCAAGGTGCATCGTCCGCTCATCCGTCGTATTTAGCCAACTGCCAAAAACGCCTTTAAGCCACGAACGTATTGCATCTTCGTCGGCGTCCCGAGTTATGACAACGTCAAGGCCGCTCCAGTAAGCCGATGTTGAAATCAATCCGCTAGGTGGTGACAAAGGACCGCCGATCGCATCAATACTAGACAGCCTCCTGGCTACATCTACCCATGAGATCAGTTCGGCGACTCGCAAGGAATCACGTACATTCATTAGGCAATTTCCCCTTCGAGGTATTTAGTGACCTGTTCAATGTAGCCAGTGAGATCAATTTCATCGGTCGCCTCGATTACTAACCCGTACCTCCAAGCCTGATGTGCATCGCACAACAAGAAGCGTTGGCCTCCGGAACCGTCGTTGAACCCTGGCACGCACCTATAATCTGCCTTAGGCGGCGCAGGCACCCTCGCCGCCGGCACTTTTAGGCGCGCGATCATTTTTGCGATCCCATGACTGAAGCCTTCAACATCTTCGGCTTTTTTTGTTGTCTCATGTCGAAATGGTATTTTTGCTGTCTTATTGAGAAGATATTTTAAGCCAACCTCGGCGGCATAAAAATGCAGAAGGTGTGCAGGACCCAAAGCCGGGATCTCTCCGCGCACCTTTGCCCGGCGTACCGCGGATGCAGTGCTGAGCAAATCGCGAAAGTTCCTACGGTGCTCGTCTTGAAGTACTTTCAGCATATGACGTTATTGCTTCTGTAATTTTACGATGTTTTCAGAAAAGCGCCTAGCGGTGCCGACTCGGGCTTAATGCCACCGGTGCACGATACACGAACAGAACGCGAGTTCCCAAGAGCCAAACACCTCACTCGACTTAATCGCCTCTTTCCGCTTCACTTCGGCCCATGTTGCGCCTGCCGAATCCGCAATGGCGCCTTCGGGAAGGTCTTTCCCACGCTTGGACCGTTCCTGATCCCAACGCCCCGCTGTTCGCATCGACCTGGCCATTGGCCGGAATAAACCAATTGTTTTCCCATGATGCGCTGGTTGCCTCGATCCAGGCGCGCGCAGACAGCCAGGGCCGACCCTTCACGGCGGAAAAAGCGGCGGTCTATGCCCGCCTGTCGATCTACTACGCCATTCTGCTTGTCGCGGTGATGCTGGCGATCTTGTATTTTTGCCGGGAGCGGCAGGGCACTGCTGTCGGAAGGCCGCTCAAAGGCCAGCCGAGTTGCCGGGCGGAGTCCTATCGTCTCTCGCCGCTTTAAGGTCTCAATCTCGTCCAATATCGGGCCGCTCGAAATCCGCGACAGCGCTGCCGGAAAATCTTCCCTGCGATCAGACCATTCACGATATAGTTGATTTCGGCCCGCATAAGCCCACCTTTTGGGAGTACTCGTCCTGAAGTATCCTTAGGCGGCTTTGGGAGGAGATCTCAATGCGTTCCACCTTGGATACCATCGCCGCGATAGGCCTCGCCATCGGCGGCGCCTTCGGGCTCGCCGGCACCTTCGTCGAGAGCGCGTCCCTCCGCGAAACACTCTGGACGATCGACGGCGCGGCGCTCGTGGTGGCGACCGCGCTGCTGACGATGAAATATCAGCGCCAGGGCAATGACTGCGTGGCGGCCGGATTTCTGACCTTTCTCGCCGGCGAGAGCCTGCTGCTGGCCGGCAATGCGGCCGGGCTTGAGGCCAGCCTACCCTCCTATGTCGGCGGTATCTCGCTTTGGGCGGCGGCGCTGGTCATGGTCAGCGCGCCGAAAACCTTCGCGCTGTGGATGCGGCTCACGGCTGTCGTGGCCGCCTTGCTGTTTGTTGCGTCGGCCGGCCTGATCTTGTGGGGTGCGCCTTTGCTGCCGACCTCGGCGCCGCTGCCTGCTGTCGGATATCCCTTTCTGGTGCTCACATTCATCGGCTGGATCTGGACGCTGCTGAAGCCCGGGCGTTGAGCCCGGTCGGACCGCCCCCTCTCCAGCCGCTTCGCGGCCACCTCTCCCCCACTT
The DNA here is from genome assembly GCF_040322515.1 of Mesorhizobium sp. M0136. Taxonomy (NCBI): domain Bacteria; kingdom Pseudomonadati; phylum Pseudomonadota; class Alphaproteobacteria; order Hyphomicrobiales; family Phyllobacteriaceae; genus Mesorhizobium; species Mesorhizobium sp. M0136. The sequence goes on along the minus strand of NZ_JAMYTP010000012.1, from coordinate 35,354 downwards.
CGTGGAGGCGAGGAACCCAGGTCTTGTGAGGCTTCGGCGATTGGCATTTCCTCGCCCCACAAGTGGGGAGAGGTGGTTTGCGAAGCAACCGGAGAGGGGTCTTGCTTGGCAACGCTGCGCCTTTCGCGATGTGCAATTGGCGCACCCCCTTCCACCCATCCCGCCGCCATGCCATGTTCCCCCTCGCGGCCGGGCAGGCCGTTTCATTCCGGGGGGAATATCCAATGTTCTACGCTTCCGTGCGCCGCGCTGCCGCGGCGCTTTGCCTTGCCGCCTTGTTTGCGCCCGTCGCGCATGCCGGCGATGTCACCTTCGAGATCAAGAACAGCCATCCGAACGCCATGCGCGTCGAACTCTACAGCCAGGACCGCGACCATGTCTGGCCGGGCAACAATCAGGATTATTATCTCAACGACGGCGAGACCAAGTCGATCCCGCTGTCCTGCAATGACGGCGAATCGATCTGCTATGGCGCCTGGGTCGATGGCGACGACAGCACCTATTGGGGTGTCGGCCCCGGCAACACGGAAAAGTGCGACGATTGCTGCTACACCTGCAGCGGCGGCGAGACCGAGGAAATCGATCTGGTGCCGTGACGTGGCAAATCTCCCCCCCTTGAGGGGGAGATGGCCGGCAGGCCAGAGGGGGTCGGTACGTCCTGATGCGACGTCCCATCGCGGACAGATGATGCCGGCGCTCCACGCGCAACGACCCCCTCTGTCGCCTTCGGCGACATCTCCCCCTCCAGGGGGGAGATCAGGCGCCCAGCCTCTCAGGCAGCTTGACGCCGTCCCGGCCGCCGCCATAGCGTGACGCCTTCAGCAAGGAGATGCACCCATGGCAGTGGTCGAAGGCGAAAAAATCGATATCGGCTTTTCCGGGCGCCGCTGCATCCATTCGCGCAATTGCGTGCTTGGCGATCCGCGTGTCTTCGTGCCCAATGCGCCCGGCCAGTGGATCCACCCCGAGGCGGCCAGCGTCGAGAAGGTCGTGGCGCTCGCCGAAGCCTGCCCGTCCGGCGCCATCACCTATGTCCGCAAGGATGGCGGCCCCCAGGAGAAGCCGCCGGTGGTCAACACCGTGCGCATCAGGGAAAACGGTCCGCTGGCGCTGCACGCCGAGATCGTGCTTGGCGGCGAGACGTTCTTCCGCGCCACGCTGTGCCGCTGCGGCGCTTCGGAAAACAAGCCGTTCTGCGACGGCAGCCACACCAAGGCAGGCTTCACCGCCACGGGCGAGCCGCCGCTGAAGGATCCGCCGGCGCTGGAGGCGCGCAATGGCCCGCTGACCGTCACACCGACGACCAACGGCCCGCTCAAGCTGGAGGGCAATGTCGAAATCGTCACCGGCACCGGCCACACGGTCGATCGCACCCAACGCGCCTTCCTCTGCCGCTGCGGCCATTCCGCCAACAAGCCGTTCTGCGATGGCAGCCACAAGAAGGTGGGGTTTGTGGGGTAGGCGGCAAAGCTGCCAATCTCCCCCCTCGTGGGGGAGATGTCCGGCAGGACAGAGGGGGGTCGTCTCGCGTGGAGCGCCGGCATCCTCTGTCCACTATTGGGGGTCGCGTCAGGACGTACCGACCCCCTCTGTCGCCTTCGGCGACATCTCCCCCTCAAGGAGATTAGGCGTCGCGGCCCAGCGCTCGCCGCCAATCTCGGCCTTCGACAACTGCGCCCGGTTGATGTTAGATCTTTGCTACCGGTGCGTGCATATGCCGGAATGGCGGTCGTCGGGCTTGGGGGATTTCAAAGTGCGCAAATATGTCTTGCTGTTTCTCAGCCTCTGTATCGATTACGCCTGGGTGAACACGGCCGTCGTCCTGGCCGACCAGCTCGGCATTGCCGAGACCGTTCTTGGCCAGCCGGCGTCATGGGCGGCCCGGCAGGTCCTTTCGCTGATCCTGCTCAGCCTTGTAAGGGTGGCAAACGTCTCGCTGGGCGAATGGCTGCTGTCCTATGCGCAGACGGAGCAGCCCGCCGGCCAGCGCCAATGGGCCAATCTGTTGCTCGGCACGATGGGTGTGCTGTCCGGGATCTGGGCCCTGCTGCGCCTCACCGGACCAGACGACGGCGCGCCGTTCCTGTTCATGGTGGAGGACACGCCGCTGAAGACAGCGGCCGTTGCGCTCTACAGCACCCTTTACAGTTGGTGTGGCGTGATGCTGCTGCGCTTCGAGCTCAGGGCGAAGCTCTGCAATGCCCTGCTGTTCGCCTCGGTCCTGCCATTGACCGCAATAAACCTGATCTTCTCCCGCGACGCGCTGGTTGCCTCGATGGTGGCGCGCGCCGCCATCGAGGGTCGCACGTTCCCGGTGGAAAAGGCGGAGGTCTATGCCCGCGTCTCGATCTACTACGCCATCCTGCTTGTCGCGGTGATGCTGACGATCTTGTATTTCTGCCGCGAACGGCCCACCGCTTCTGTCGGCAGGCCGCTCGAAGGCTCGCCGGGCAACCGGGCGTAGCCCTATTTGGCCAACAAGCCTTTCTTGTGGGGTAGGCGGCCAAGCTGCCAATCTCCCCCACGAGGGGGGAGATCGAACTCCCATCTTGGCCCAGCCATCACGGCTTTATCGATCCGCCGGTATCCGCTAAGGGGCGGAGACGAATTCTCCGGACCCAAATATGACCGCCAAGACCAAATCGCCACCCCTCTTCCTCGGCATCGACACCGGCGGCACCTACACCGACGCGGTGCTGTGGTCGGAGGCCGGCGGCCCAAGCGGCAAAGTGCTGGCAAAGGCCAAGGCGCTGACGACACGGCACGATCTGGCGGTCGGCATCTCCGGCGCGGTCGATGCGGTGCTCGAAATGGCCGGCACCGACCCGACTGCGATAAAACTGGTGTCGATGTCGACGACGCTAGCCACCAATGCGCTGGTCGAGGGCCAGGGCGGCCGCGTGGCGCTGGTGATGATCGGCTTTGCCGAGGGCGACCTCGCCCGCGACGGGCTGAAGGCCGCACTTGGCACCGATCCCGTGGTGTTCTGCCCCGGCGGCCACGATGTGCACGGCAATGCCGCGAGGCTCGATCTGTCCGGGCTCGAGGCAGCTTTGCCGGAACTGGAAAAGTCGGTGTCCGGCTTTGCCGTCTGCGCCTATTTCGCCACCCGCAATCCGGCGCACGAGCTAAGCGCGCGGAACCTGATCCGCGACAGGACCGGCCTGCCGGTCACCGCCAGCCACGAGCTGTCGGCCAAGCTCGGCGGCCCGCGCCGGGCGCTGACGACATTGCTCAACGCCAGGCTGATCTCGATGATCGACCGGCTGGTCGCGGCAACCGAAGGCTTTTTGGCCGCGCGCAACATCGCCGCCCCGCTGATGGTGGTGCGCGGCGACGGCGCTTTGGTCTCGGCCGCCTTTGCCCGTCAGCGGCCGATCGAGACCATCCTGTCCGGCCCGGCCGCCAGCCTCGTCGGCGCCCGCCACATGACCGGCCTCGACGATGCGGTGGTCTCCGACATCGGCGGCACCACCACCGACGTCGCCGTGCTGGACAAGGGCCGGCCGCGGCTCGATCCGGAAGGCGCCACCGTCGGCGGTTTCCGCACCATGGTCGAGGCCGTCGCCATGCGCACTTTTGGGCTGGGTGGCGATTCCGAGGTGGCGCTGGAAGACGGCGCGCTCAATCCGAGAATCCTGCTCGGGCCGCGCCGCCTGGTGCCGCTGGCGCTGGCCGGCATGATGCATGGCGAAGCGGTTACATCAGAGCTCGAACGCCAGCTGCGGGCCCCCAACCCCGGCCGCATGGATGGCCGCCTGGCGGTTCGCACTGGCGTGCCGGAGCGGCTCGCAGCCGGACTGACCGGCGCAGAGGCCCGGCTTTACGAGCTGATCGGTGCCGTGCCGCGGGCTCTCGACAGATTGCTGACCTCGAATGCCCAGAACGCCACTCTGAACCGGCTGGTGTCGCGCGGGCTGGTGCATGTCGTAGGCTTCACGCCGTCGGATGCCGCGCATGTGCTGGGCAGGCAGGCCAATTGGGATGCGGCCGCGGCGCGTCTCGGCGCCGAACTGTTCGCGCGCAGGCGTGACGGCCGAGGCCAGTTCATCGCCGCCTCGCCGGAGGCGATCTCGGAACGGGTGCTGACCGCGCTGACCCGCCTGTCGGCCGAAGTTATCCTCGAGACCGCCTTCGCCGAGGATGGGCTGGATGGCGCGGCGACCGTCGCCCATGCCCTGGTCCAGCGTGCCGTCGACGCCCATCCAGGCATCGCCCGCCTCAGCGTCGCGCTCGACCGTCCGGTGATCGGCCTCGGCGCCTCGGCGCCACTGCACTATGCCGGCCTAGCCGAGCTGGTCGGCAACGACTGCGTCGTGCCGGAGGATACCGATGTCGCCAACGCGCTCGGCGCCGTCGTCGGCCAGGTACGGGTCTCGGCCGAGGCGCGGGTCAGTCAGCCCAAGGAAGGCCTGTTCCGCGTCGCCTCAGGCGAAAGCGTGCGGGACTTCAACGACGAGGCGGCGGCGATCGCCGCGGCGGAGAAAGATGTGCGCGCGATTGCCGCCGGACGGGCGAAGGACGCCGGCACCGACAACGCCGAGATCGAAATCGCCAGCGAGTTCCGCGTCTCGACCGTCGAGGGCCAGCGCATGTTCATCGAGGCGCATGTCGTGGCGGTGGCGTCGGGACGGCCAAGGATTGCGGTGTGAGCGCGTAATCTCCCCCCTCGAGGGGGAGATGTCGCCGAAGGCGACAGAGGGGGTCGCCTCGCATGAAGCGCGACTTCCTTCTGCCGCAGGAGGCCGAGCCCGGTCGAACCGACCCCTCTGGCCGCTTCGCGCCCATCTCCCCCTCGAGGGGGGAGATCGGCAGCGAAAACGCCCTACCTTCACCTAAGCCGAATTGACCCTGTCACCCTGACATGTCAAAGGCCCGGCCTAGCCTTTCGTCTGGAGAAGCCCTGATGACCGATCGCGTCGAGATCGCCGGATTGCGGATTGCCCGCGAGCTTCATGATTTCGTCGTGAACGAGGCGCTGCCGGGCACCGGCATCGAGGCGGAGGCATTCTGGAACGGTTTTTCGGCCATCGTCCATGATCTCTCGCCAAAGAATCGGGCGCTGCTCGAAAAGCGCGACGCCATGCAGGACAAGCTCGACCGCTGGTACCGCGACAATGGCGCCCCCGTCGACATGGAGGCCTACAAGACGTTCCTCCGCGAGATCGGCTATCTCCTGCCCGAGGGGCCGGCGTTCAGCGTGACCACCGAAAATGTCGACCCGGAAATCGCTTCGGTCGCCGGGCCGCAGCTGGTGGTGCCGGTAATGAACGCGCGTTATGCGCTGAACGCCGCCAATGCGCGCTGGGGTTCGCTGTACGATGCGCTCTACGGCACCGATGCCATTCCGGAGACGGACGGTGCCGAGCGAGGCAACAAATTCAATCCGGCGCGCGGCGCCAAGGTCGTCGCCTGGGTGAAAAGCTTCTTCGACGAGGCGGTGCCGCTCACCACAGGCAAATGGGCTGGGGTGAACGGGCTTTCGGTCGCCAACGGCATGTTGCGGCTGGGCGAGGGTGCCGGCGCCACCACGCTTGCCGACCTCAAGCAGTTTGCCGGCTATCGCGGCGATGCCGCCAATCCCGAAGCCGTCCTGCTGGTCAAGAACGGCCTGCACATCGAAATCGTTGTCGACCACAACAACCAGATCGGCCGCACCGATCCGGCCGGCATTGCCGATGTCGTGCTGGAATCGGCGCTGACCACCATTCAGGACTGCGAGGATTCGGTCGCCGCGGTGGATGCGCAGGACAAGGTGCTGGTCTACCGCAACTGGCTCGGCCTGATGAAGGGCGACTTGGCGGAAGGGATCACCAAGGCCGGCAAGAGCTTTGTCCGCAGGCTCAACCCCGACCGCACCTATACTGCGCCGGATGGCGGCACGCTGACCTTGCCCGGCCGCTCGCTGATGCTGGTCAGGAATGTCGGCCACCTCATGACCAATCCGGCGATATCGGACCGCGACGGCAACGAGGTGCCGGAAGGCATCATGGATGCGGCGCTGACGGCGCTGATCGCGCTGCACGACATCGGCCCGAACGGGCGCCGCGCCAATTCTCGCGCGGGCTCGATGTACATCGTAAAACCCAAGATGCACGGGCCGGAGGAAGTTGCCTTCGCCGTCGAGATTTTCGACCGCGCCGAAGCGCTGCTCGGCATGGCCAGGAACACCATCAAGATGGGCATCATGGACGAGGAGCGGCGCACCACCGTCAACCTCAAGGAGGCGATCCGCGCCGCCAAAGACCGCGTCGTCTTCATCAACACCGGCTTCCTCGACCGCACTGGCGACGAGATCCACACCTCGATGGAAGCCGGCCCGATGATCCGCAAGGGCGACATGAAACAGGCCGCCTGGATTGCCGCCTACGAAGCCTGGAACGTCGATACCGGGCTGGAATGCGGGTTGGCCGGCCACGCCCAGATAGGCAAGGGCATGTGGGCGATGCCCGACCTGATGGCGGCAATGCTGGCCGAGAAGATCGCGCACCCCAAGGCCGGCGCCAACACCGCCTGGGTGCCGTCGCCGACGGCGGCGACGCTGCACGCCACGCACTACCACAAGGTCGACGTCCACGCCGTCCAGAAGGCGCTGAAAAGTCGGCCCAAGGCCAGGCTCGACGACATCCTGTCGGTGCCGGTAGCAAGGCGGCCGAACTGGTCGCCTGAAGACATCCAGAAGGAGCTCGACAACAACGCGCAAGGCATTCTGGGCTATGTCGTGCGCTGGATCGACCAGGGCGTCGGCTGCTCGAAAGTACCAGATATAAACGACGTCGGCCTGATGGAGGACCGCGCCACGCTGCGCATCTCCTCTCAGCACATCGCCAACTGGCTGCATCACCGCGTCTGCACGCCCGAGCAGGTCATGGAGACGATGAAGCGCATGGCGGCTATCGTCGATCGCCAGAACCAAGGCGATTCGCTCTACCGGCCGATGGCGCCGGAATTCGACAAGTCCATCGCCTTCCTCGCCGCCTGCGATCTCGTCTTCAAAGGCCGCGTCCAGCCCAACGGTTACACCGAGCCAGTGCTGCACGCGCGGAGGTTGGAATTGAAGGCGCAGCAGGGCGTGGGATGAAACCTGTAAAACCTATAACAGTCGGGCTATAAACGCTTGCGGATCGCCAAGCATTAAATGTTTTCACGATGCACTGTAGGGTGGAGGCTGGCCTTGACTGGCTATTACGATTTGCTCCGCAGATAGCGTGCGGGCGGATTTCGCGGGAGGGGGACGAATGAGCAAAAACAAGTCTGAACTAAACGTCAGGAAATTCTTGGTATCGATATTAGTTATTTGGGGGGCCCTGCTGCTCAACTCGCTGGCGATCCAAGCTGCAGAAGAGGTGCCGTTAGCTGTTCCTCTTATAAAATTGGAATACCCGGGAAATCCACCCAATATCCGGATGTTGTATGTTAAGGTGCTGTCCATCGGTAACCGAAAAATAAATCAACCACTCTTATTGGATACCGGATCCAGTGGCATGACGATCGACTGTGCTTCTGTGCTTCCGAGGAAGCTGTGTTCCGTCGAAGGTATAAAAATCACGAAAGATCTGGAACTAGATGGGATAACCGTCACCACCCAAAAAGCCGTCGTGAATTACGGAACCTATGACGAGTACGGAAATGTTGCCTTGGCTCGAGTGACTTTCGGCTCACGAGCCGCTTCCGTTTCTACTGAGGATTCCATCCCCTTCCTTATTCGATACAAAAAAGTTAGACGCAGCACAGGTGAAGTTGTCGGCGGTCGGCTCTGGCCAAAGGGCGTTTTTGGCATTTCCCCTATTGGAGGCGGGGGACCAGATCAAATGCTGAAATCGCCGATGGACGCTGTGAGTCCCAGAAATGGCTTGCGAAAGGGATATTATCTTTCCCCGATAGGGACCGATTGGAGAGCTTGCTCGAATGAGGATGCGAATTGCCCGGCGGTCAAGGCACTTCACATTGGAATATCGGACAGCGTGAAAAGCGAGTTCAATGCGGAAAAATGGAAAACAGCTAGCGATAGCTATAACTTTCCAACCATAGGTTCATGTATCCTATTGAACGAAAAAACAAGTTGCCGGCCGACGCTTTACGATACGGGAAACTCCACAATCGTAATAGCGGACAACCCGCCAAAAGATTCAAGCGGATCCATGGATGTCGGGACCAGAGTGGCGGTAAAAATCGCGATGTTGGGGGAGTGGAAGTTCGACACGTCATACGGATCCGAGTTGGAATTCTCTCCAACGATCGGCCACAACATCATTGGCATACGATATTTTGAAACGAATAGTTTACTAGTTGACCTCGAAGCGAAAGAGATCGGAATCCGCATCGGGAATTGACCAGAACTCTTCTTTGTATTCGGCCGTAGGACGGGACGCTCCTACGCCGCCTGCGCCATCCGCTCCGAACTCATGCGGTAGGAAATCGCTTCGGCCAGATGGATGCGGCCGACCGTCTCGCTGGCCTCGAGATCGGCCAGTGTCCGCGCCACCTTCAAGACGCGGTGGTAGGCTCGTGCGGAAAAGCCGAGCTTTTCGCTGGCATCCCTCAGCAGCGACAGGCCGGCGGCATCCGGCATGGCGATCTCCTCGATGACTGACGGCGAGCAATGCGCGTTGGTGGTGGCGGAGGTCGCGCCGAGCCGTTCGAAACGCTCACGCTGGATCGTACGGGCGCGGGCGACGCGTAGTGCCACAGCTGCGCTCTTCTCCGCCCGGTCCGGCCGGATCAGATCGGTGGCCGAGACCGCCGGCACCTCGATCCTGAGATCGATGCGATCGAGCAGCGGGCCGGAAATGCGCGCCTGGTAGTCGGTGCGGCAGCGGTCGCCGCGCAGGCAGCGATAGCCCGGCTCGCCGGCCATGCCGCAGCGGCACGGGTTCATCGCCGCGACCAGCTGGATGCGCGCCGGATAGGTGACGCGATGATTGGCGCGCGCGATCATGCAGTCGCCGGTCTCGAGCGGCTGGCGCAACGCATCGAGCGCCTGCGGTGAAAATTCCGGAAACTCGTCGAGGAACAGCACGCCGTGATGGGCGAGCGAGGCCTCGCCCGGCCGCACGCGCAACCCGCCACCGACCATCGCCGCCATCGAGGCCGAATGATGTGGGGCGCGGAACGGCCGCCGGTCGGTGAGCTTTCCTTCCCCGAGCTCGCCGGCCACCGAGGCGATCATCGAGACTTCGAGCAATTCCCTGGGCGCCAGCGGCGGCAGGATCGACGGCAGCCGCTGCGCCAGCATCGACTTTCCCGACCCCGGCGGCCCGACCATCAAAAGATTGTGGCCGCCGGCGGCCGCCACCTCCAGCGCCCGCTTGGCGGTCTCCTGGCCCTTGATGTCGGCAAGGTCGGGCAGGTCGCGCGCCGCGGCATGGATGCCGGCTTCCGGCCGTGACAGAACCTGCGTGCCGCGAAAATGATTGGCGATGGCAATCAGGCTGCGCGGCGCCAATATGTCGAAATCCTTGCCGGCCCAGGCGGCTTCCGGCCCGCAGGCGAACGGGCAGATCAGGCCCTTGCCTTCGGCATTGGCGCCGATCGCCGCCGGCAGCGCGCCGGCCACCGCGGCAATGGTTCCGTCGAGCGACAATTCGCCAAGCACGACATAGCCGGCCAGCATGTCGCCCGGAATGGCACCGAGCGCCGCCATCAGCCCGAGCGCGATTGGCAAATCGTAGTGGCTGCCTTCCTTCGGCAGGTCGGCGGGTGCCAGATTGACGGTGACCTTCTTCGACGGCATCGACAGGCCGGATGCATGAAGTGCTGCCTGCACCCGCTCGCGGCTTTCGGCTACAGCCTTGTCGGCCAGCCCGACGATGTGCATGTTGACCTTGCCCGGCGCGATCATCACCTGCACGTCGACCGGCACGGCCTCGATGCCTTGGAAAGCAACCGTGCGAACCCGCGCCACCATGTCTTCACCCCGGATGCGGCTTTTGCCCCAAGCCTTTGCGATCATGCCGCGAACGGCGTCACCGGAGACAACCACAGATTTCCGGCGAAGGCAAGAACATTTGGGGAACGGCTGAACGCAACGGCTGCGATGGTTTGCAACGCGGCCGCTCGCGAAGCGAGGCTAGCTGCGCTTCTCCTCCACCGCATTCCAGAACAGGCTGGCGATGTCGGCGCCGCCGAAGCGCTGCACTTCGCGTATGCCGGTCGGTGAGGTCACGTTGATCTCGGTCATGTAGTCGCCGATGACGTCGATGCCGACGAGGATGAAGCCGCGCTCCTTCAGCGAGGGGCCGATGCGGGCGCAGATCTCGCGTTCGCGTTCCGTCAGCTCGGTCTTTTCGGCGCGGCCGCCGACATGCATGTTGGAGCGCGAATCGTGCTCGGCCGGCACGCGGTTGATGGCGCCGACAGGCTCGCCGTCGATCAGGATGATGCGCTTGTCGCCAGCCCGCACCTCCTTGAGGTAGCGCTGCACGATGTAGGGTTCGCGGAACATCTGGCCGAACATTTCGAGCAGCGAGGCGAGGTTGCGGTCGGCCTCATGCAGGTGGAAGATGCCGGCGCCGCCATTGCCGTAGAGCGGCTTGACGATGATATCGCCGAACTCCTTGCGGAAGGCGGCGACCTCGAGCGGATCCTTGGTGATCAGCGTGTCCGGCATCAGGTCGGGAAATTCCGTGACGAAGATCTTTTCCGGGCTGTTGCGCACCCAGGCCGGGTCGTTGACCACCAGCGTCTTCGGATGGATGCGCTCGAGGATATGCGTGGTGGTGATGTAGTTCATGTCGAAGGGCGGATCCTGCCGCAAAAGGATGACGTCCATCTCCGATAGGTCGGTGCGGACTTCTTCGCCCAGCGAATAATGGTTGCCCTTCTCGTCGCGGACCTGCATCGCCTCGATACGGGCAAACACCTTGCCGTCGCGCAGCGACAGCCGGTTGGGCGTGTAGTGGAACAACTGGTGCCCGCGCCGCTGCGCTTCCAGCGACAGCGCAAACGACGTGTCGCCGGCAATCGACACGGTGGAGATGTGGTCCATCTGGACGGCGACTTTCAGGGGCATGGGTGCTCTCCGGCGCACTTGGAGCGACGTGCGTCCACCTGGACGCACATACGCTCCAACATTCTTGAATCCATGCATCGTGCTTTCCGAAAATCGATTGCGATTTTTCGGGCCGATGCATCGACGACAGCGATATAAGGAAATCGGCGGCCTCTGCCAATCGGCCAAGGTCATGATGAGGCTGCGCTTCGCTTGGCGCAGACCCCAATGCGATATGCGTTCAGCGGTCGAAGACCAGCCTGGAATAGCCGAGGAAGGACAGCGCCGTGGTAACCAGTGAGGCGACCGCAAGGGCGACGAGCGGCGGCACCATCGGCAGCGCGAACAGCATGGCGCAATAGACGAGATAATTGACGAGGCTGGTGGCAATGCCGACGCCGCCATAGCGTGCGCCCTCTTGCGCGACGCCGCGGCTGGAAGGCGAGAAGGTCAGATGGCGGTTGATCAGCCAGGTGACGGACAGGGCAAAACCGATCGAGATGATGCGAGCCGCGAAGGGGCCAAGCGGCGCTATCGCCAACACCAGCCAAAGCGCCGCCGCGTCGGCGACGAAGCCGATGCCGCCGGCGACAATGAAGCGGGCGAGGCGTCCCATTTAGGGCTCTAAGCCGCCCGCGGGGTCTTGCGCGGTCCGGTCTTCAAAGTCGCAAGCGCACTTGCGCGTTCGCGTTCGACGCGGCCGGAAGGCATCGACAGATAGAAGATACGCTTCTGCTCGGCCCGGCCGCGCGACACCGAATCGAGGATTACCCCGGTCACCGCCGCCAGCATCGACAGCAGCAGCAGCCCGACCGACAGCACCCACGTCGGCATGCGCGGCACAAGCCCGGTTTCGGCGAACTCGATCAGCACCGGCGCCATCAGAAACAGGCTTGATGCCAGGAAGAACACCGAAAAAGCGCCGAAGAAACGCAGCGGCTGGGTCTCCTTCATCAGCATGGCGAACATCCACAGGATCTTCGCGCCGTCGCGAAAGGTCGATAGCTTCGACGAGGAGCCTTCCGGCCGTCGGCCATAGTCGAGCCCGATCTCACTGACCGGCAGTTTGAGTTGCGAGGCGTGCACCGACATTTCGGTCTCGATCTCGAAGCCGCCGGAAACCGCGGGAAAGCTCTTGACGAAGCGCCGAGTGAAGGCGCGGTAGCCGGAGAAGATATCGGTGAAGTCGGAGCCGAACAGCCGCTTGTAGAGGCTGTTGAAGATGCGGTTGCCGAAGGCATGACCGGTCCTGCCGCCATCGTCGGTGACGCCGCGCCTGGTGCCCACCGCCATGTCGGAGCGCTCGGTCAGCAGCGTGTTGATCAGTTGCGGCGCGTCCTCCGGCGTATAGGTGCCGTCGCCGTCGGCCATCAGGTAGATGTCGGCCTCGATGTCGGCGAACATGCGGCGCACGACATTGCCTTTGCCTTGGCGCGGCTCGCGCACCACGATGGCGCCGGCGGCGCGGGCTCGGAGCGCCGTCAGGTCGCGCGAATTGTTGTCGTAGACATAGATCGCGGCGGCAGGCAGCGTTTCGCGAAAGCGCCGCACCACTTCGCCGATCGTCAGCTCCTCATTGTAGCAAGGCAGCAGCACGGCGATGCTCGGCTCATGGCGCACGTCTTGTGGCATTTTCGTCTCCGGATGCCCTGTGAGGCCCCTGACCGCTCAAACGCCGGCCTCGCTCGGGCGGCTTTACTATTTATTGAAGCTGTTAAGGCTAGGTTTAAGCCGCCCCGTATTCCTTCCAAAGGTCCTGATATGAGCACAGCCGACGATGGCGCCTCCATTTGGAGGTCCGATATCGCGCTGGCGCTGCTTGCCACGGTGCTGGCGCTTGCCGTCAATGCCTTTGCCGGCTTCCCGGCACTGACCAATGCCGGCGGCGACAACGACAATCTGCTGCGCCTCGTCGAAGTTCGCGACATGCTCGCCGGCCAAAGCTGGTTCGATCTCCACCAGTACAGGATGGGCCTGCAAGGCGGCTTCGTCATGCATTGGTCGCGGCTGGTCGATGCGCCGATCGCCACCATCATCATCGCCGTATCGGCCCTGACCGGCGGCGCGGCCTTTGCCGAGAATGTTGCGCAGGTCCTGTGGCCGGCGCTGCTCTTCTGCCTGACCGTATTTTTCACGGCTCGCGCCGCGCGCAGCTTTGCCGGGTGCGGCGCTGTGCTGCCGGCTGTCGTCGTTGGCGCTGCCGCACTGCATTTCCTCGGCATTTTTTCGCCTGGCGCGCTCGATCACCACAATATCCAGCTGATGCTGAGCATGGCCAGCCTGAGCTTGTTGCTTGAAGCGCCGTTGCGCAAGGCGGCGGCATTGCTCTCCGGCCTATGCGCCGGATTGATGCTGGCCATCGGTATGGAAACCGCGCCCTACGTTGCCACCATCGGCGCCTATGTCGCCATGCTGTTTGCCCTCGACGTCAATGGCGAGAGGCTGATCGCCAGGGATTTCGGCCTCGGCTTTGCCGGCGTCTCCGCCCTCGTCTTTGTCGTCACCATTCCGTGGTCCGCCTGGGGTCAGGCGCAATGCGACGCCTTCTCGGCCGTGCAGTTCGTCGTCGCAGCGATTGCCGGAACCGGTCTTGCAACCATAGCGTCGACCGAGTCGGCGGGCCGCACGCGCCAACGGCGCATCGCCTCACTTGGCCTGCTCGCCATGCTATTGAGCGCTGTCGTCGTCTTGTTGTTCCCACAATGCCTGGCAGCGCCCTACGCCAACCTCGATCCGCGCCTCAAGGAGCTGTGGCTTGATCACATCGACGAGGCGCAGTCGCTGTTAAAGCTGCTCGCTGAAGATCCGGCCGGGGTGGTGGCGCGCTATGCCACGCCGCTGATTGCGCTCGTGCTGATGGCGCTTCGCCTTGGCCGTGGCGGCTGGCGACGGCAGGACAGCCTTGTCGGCGCGCTGCTTGTCGTGGCATTCATCGTCAGCGCCTGGCAGGTGCGCGGTTCGACATTCTCGATCGCCTTCGCTGTCATCCCGCTTGCCGCCTGGATTGCCAAATGGCGTCAACGGGCCGAGGCCAGCGCGTCGCGCGGTGTGGCGCTGCGCATGGCTGCCGTCTGGCTGGTTTCGGTGAATGCGGTCTGGACTGGGGCTGCCGCGGCGACCTCGGTGGCCTTCGAAAACAGCAACACCACGGCGGATAATGGCGACGACACCGATGTCGCTTGCCAGCGCAAGGCCTCCTTTGCGGCACTCGGCCGCCTGCCCGGCACCACCGTGCTGGCAATTTCCAATCTCGGATCGCCTATCCTGGCCTATTCCGGACATCGCGTCTTCGCCGGGCCTTATCATCGCAACGTCGCCGGCAACCTGCTGGCGCTCGATGCCTTCCTTGGGTCCGATGCCGATGCCAGGACGGTCTTGGCGGATCATAACGTCGGCCTCGTCGCGCTGTGCCCCGGCAGCGCCGAAAGCAAGCTCCTCGCAGCCAAGGCGCCGACGGGCTTTCTTGCCGGGCTGATGCGCGGCAGCGTGCCGGAATGGCTTGCGCCGGTTGCCGGGACCAGCGGAGCCGCCGTCGAATTGTACCGCGTCCGGCTGGGCGGCTGATCGATCGGCGGCGCGTGCGGCCTTTTGTCGGACATAAGTCGCGTCAATCCACTCTTTCGCCCTTGCCCGCCCGACACGGCTGGATAGGATGCGCGCCGGCCGACCGAGATCATTGGACCGGGAGAGAATTTCATGATGCCATCGGCACGCTTTGCCGACCTCGAAGGCGCTTCGGTGCTGATCACCGGCGGCGGCTCCGGCATTGGTGCTGCCTTGACCGAAGGTTTTGTCCGCCAGGGGGCAAAGGTCGCCTTCATCGATATCGCCGACCGTCCGAGCCTGGCGCTGGCCGATCGGTTAGACAAGGAGCTCGGCCGGCGGCCGTTCTATCTCAAGACCGACATACGCGACATCGAGGCATTGCGGGTATCGATCGCCAAAGCCGCCGAGGCGCATGGCAACGTGACCGTGCTGGTCAACAATGCCGCTCAGGATGACCGTCATGCCGTCGAAGACGTCACGGTCGAGTTCTGGGACAACAACCATGCCATCAACCTGCGCCCGCATTTCTTCAGCGCGCAGGCGGTGGCGCCGGGCATGAAGCGGGCCGGCGGCGGCTCGATAATCAATTTCACCTCGACCTCGTTTCTCATCAACCATCCCGATATGCCGGCCTATACCGCCGCCAAGGCCGGGATCGTCGGCCTTACCAAGGGTCTCGCCGGCAAGCTCGGTGCCGACGGCATTCGCGTCAACGCGATCGCGCCCGGCTGGGTAATCACCGAGCGGCAGAGAAAGCTCTGGGTCACCGAACAGGCGCTCGCCGCTCACGTCGCCAAGCAGTGCATCAAGCGTGTGATGCAGCCGGAAGACATTGTCGGCACCGTGCTGTTCCTGGCGTCGGATGCTTCACGCATGCTGACCGCGCAGATGCTGATCGTCGACGGGGGGTTCCTGTGATCTCACCGAGCAAGGCAGCTTCCGTCGCGGCCGTCGACTGGGGCACCACCCGCATGAGGGTATGGCTGCTCGACGGCACCGGCGACGTTCTCTCCGAGCGGCGCGGCGATGACGGACTGATCACCGCTCAGGCTAAAGGGTTTTCGTCCATTCTCGAAGGGCATCTGGCCGCCATGGGCGCACCCGAAAACCTGCCGGTCATCATTTGCGGCATGGCCGGCTCGCGCCAGGGCTGGCTGGAGGCGCCCTATGTCAGCGTTCCCACGCCAATCGGCGCTATCCTGGCCGAAGCTGCCCGCATTCCCGGCCAGCGCCGCGATATCCGCATCGTGCCCGGCCTTGCCCAGCGCCTCGCCGATGCACCTGACGTCATGCGCGGTGAGGAAACGCAGCTTGCCGGAGCCGGTTTGCCGGCAAAGGGACGTCACCTCGTCTGCATGCCCGGCACCCATTCGAAATGGGTGCTGGTCGAGGACGGCTCCGTTGCCGGGTTCGGCACCTGGCCGACCGGCGAGCTGTTTTCGGTGCTCGCCGCGCACTCGATCCTGCGCCATTCGCTGGGCGAGCCGCCGCAGCCGGTTGCCGCCGAAAGTCCGTTTTTTCGGGACTGGTGCCTGAAGGCGTTGGCCGAAGGCGGTGACGTCGTTTCAAGTTTGTTCTCGATCCGCGCTGCTAGCCTGTTGCAGGACCTGAAGCCCGAAGATGCCGCCGCCTGCCTGTCCGGCCTGCTGATCGGCGGCGAGATCGCTTCGGCAAATCGCCGTTATGGAGCAAGCGCTGTGCCCGTCGTGCTGATCGCGTCGGGCGCACTCGGCACCCTCTATGCCGAGGCGCTCGGCCTTGCCGGGCTCGCTTTCAGGGCCGTCGACGCCGACGAGGCGGTGCGTGCCGGCCTTGCCGAAGCCGCGCGCGAAAATGGCATGATCGCCAAAAATGGAGTTGTCGCATGACCGAAACCGCACCTTTTCCAAAGCTCGAGCGGGGTCTGGTCGCGATCCTGCGCGGCCTGAAGCCAGGCGAGGCGGTGGCGATCGGCCAGGCGATCTTCGGCGCCGGCATTGAAGCGATCGAGGTGCCGCTCAACTCGCCCGAGCCCTTTGCCTCCATCGCCAGCATTGTCGAAGCGCTTCCTCCGACAGCTCTGGTCGGCGCCGGCACGGTGCTCACCGCCGCCGATGTCGACGGTCTGCACAAAGCCGGCGGGCGGCTGCTGGTCAGCCCCAATATCGATGCCGAGGTCATGGGCCCTGCCATGCAGTACGGTATGGTGACGATGCCCGGCGTGTTCACGCCAACCGAGGCATTCCAGGCCATCCGGCTCGGTGCTTCGGCACTGAAATTCTTCCCGGCGAGCGTGCTTGGCGCGGCAGGCATTTCGGCGATGCGCGCGGTGCTGCCGGCCAATGTGCTGGTCGGCGCCGTCGGCGGCGTTTCAGACAAGGATTTTGCCGGCTACAAGGCAGCCGGCGTCAGCGTCTTCGGTCTTGGCTCCAGCCTGTTCAAGCCGGGAATGAGCGTCGACGAAGTGGCAGCACGGGCGAAAGCCGCAGTTCAGGCCTGGGACGCGGCGTTTGGAGTGGCATGATGAGCGAGACCATCGTTTCGGTTTTTTCCGACCACGTCTGCCAACTCGGCGAGGGACCAAGCTATGACCCCGCCACCGACACGCTCTACTGGTTCGACATCGTCAACGGCCAGCTCCTGGAAAAGCGTTTGTCCGGCGGTGCGGTCAAGATCCACGAGCTCCACCAGATGGCCAGTGCGATTGCCGTCATCGACGACCGGCGTCAGCTGATCGCCACGGAAACCGGCCTGCATGTCCGCGACGTCGCGACCGGCAAGCTGACGCTGCACACGCCGATCGAGGCCGACAATCCGCTCACCCGCTCGAACGATTCACGCGTTCACCCTTGCGGCGCCCTCTGGGTCGGCACCATGGGCAAGGGCGAGGAGAAGGCCGCCGGTTCGATCTACTGGTTCTTCAAGGGCGAGCTGCGCCGGCTCTATGCGGATATCACGGTGCCCAATTCGATCTGCTTTTCCGAAGATGGGACCATCGCCTATTACACCGACACCAGCACCGGGCTGTTGATGCGCGTCGGCTGCGATCCGGCGACCGGCCTGCCGGTTGGCGAACCGAAGGTCTTCGTCGACCACCGTTCGGCCAAGGGCTATATCGATGGTTCGGTGCTCGACCGCGACGGCATATTGTGGAACGCCTGCTGGGGCGGCAGCGTCGTCGAAGCCTATGGGCCCGACGGCAAACTTGTCCGTTCGGTGGCGATGCCGGTCACGCAACCGTCCTGTCCGGCTTTTGTCGGCGGGAATGCCGACCGGCTCGCGGTCACCTCCGCCTGGTCGGGCAAGAGCGAGAAGCAGCGCCTGCTCGACCCGCAAGCCGGCATGACGTTTATGCTCGACATTCCGGTCAATGGTCGCTTCGAGCCGCGCGTGTTGATTGCCTGAGAGCAGTTGCTGTCGTGCGGGCACCCGGCTGACGTCGATTCCGCGAAAGCCGAATGCGCTCGCCGTGCGATGCTAGAACGGTTCATCGTTTCGCGGGAACGCTGAACCGCTCTATCTCTTTGTTTGAAGCAATTCCGGACGGAAAACCGTTTCACACTTTTCCTGGAATTGCTCTAGCAATCGTGCTGCCGGGAAATCGTTCAGTCATGTCAAGCCGCAAGCCGAAGCTGATCCTTGTCTACGAGCCGGAACAGGCCTGCTTCGATCGGCTGGTCACCGACAATCATGTGCCGGAGCGTGCCGCCGAAATCGCCTCCTACCTGGCGCAATCGACCGACATCGCCGCTGAATTCGACGCACTTGCCGCCGCTTGCCAAACGCGCGGCTTGTCGTTTGCGCCGGTGGCGCTCGACGACGCCGCAAGCGTTCTCGCCGGCGAAGTTCCGAAGACCTCGCTTGTCTGGACGTTGACCGACGGCATTGCCTATTTCCGCGGCGGCGCGGCACCGGCTCTGGCACGGCTGAATGGCTTCGACGCGATCGGCGCCGACGATGCGTTGTTCGCGCTCTGCCAAGACAAGTTCCGGTCCGGCGCCGTGCTCGGCGCGCTTGGCCTGCCGGTGCCGCAGGCGGGCCTTGCCCGTGACGGCGCGTGGCTGGTCGCGCCGCCGGCCTCGCCGGCCGGCTGGTTCGTCAAGCCGAACCGGCTCGGCGCCAAGATCGGCATCTGGCCGGATTCGCGCTGTCACGATCTCGGCCACGCGCTAAAGCTTAGCCGGCGCGTATTCGCCGCCTATCGCGACGATGTCGTCGTCCAGCCCTATGTCCCCGGACGCAATGTGCGGGCCAGCTTTCTCGGCCTGAAGCCGGATACCGGCATTGAGGCGCTCGGCGTCGCCTTTGTCGATTCGGGCGGCGATTTCCAAACCATGCAGGACAGCTTGGCGCTTTACGGCAATACCGGCGAAGCGGCCAAAGCCACGGGAAATTACGCCGAGCCGTTGCTGCTTCCCGTTGGCGCCAGCCAGCCTCGAGCCGATGCAAGAATCCGTCGCATCGCCGAAAGCATGATGGTCGGGCTTGGCCTGCGGGACGTCTTTTCCATCGACTTCCGGGTCGAAGCCGACGACAGCGTGCATGTCATCGAGTTCGAGGTCTGCCCGGGCCTGCCTTGCTTCGATTTTCGCGATTACTGTCGCAAGCAATGGGGCCTGAGCCTCGCCGATGCGATGGCGGAGGCAGCGGCGAACCGGCTTCGCGCCTAAATCCCCTCGACCAGGACGATTTCGCCATCGGCCACCTTCTGGCGGATCGCGACGGCGCGCTGGTATTCGGGCGAGTGGTAGCAGTCATGCGCCACCGCAAGCGACGGAAATTCGATGATCACGTTGCGGTCGCGGCCCGGTCCCTCTGCCTTCTCATGCGCGCCGCCGCGCGCCAGGAACTTGGCGCCGAAGCGGTCGAAGGCCAGCTTGGCGGCTGCGACATAGTCTTTGTAGCCTTCCGCATCGCGCACATCGACGCGAGCGATCCAGTATCCCTTGGGCATGGTATTTCTCCGGGTTAATTCCTGGCATCAGGCCGAGCGCATTTCATCGAGAATGGCTTCCGCCGCCGCCCGCCTGTCGGTGGCGCCGACGATCGGCCGGCCAACGACGAGATGGCTGGAGCCGTTGCGGATCGCCTGCGCCGGCGTCACCACGCGTTTCTGGTCGCCATGGTCGCTGCCCTTCGGTCGGATTCCCGGCGTCACTACCGCCAGATCGGGGCCGACGATGCGGCGTACCGCCTCCGCTTCCTCGGCCGAACAGACGATGCCGCCCATGCCGGCATGCAGCGCCTGCTCGGAGCGCCTCAGCACCAGCGTATGCGGGTCATACTCATAGCCGGCGTCGATCACGTCTTGCTCGTCCATCGAGGTCAGCACGGTAACCCCGAGCAGGCAAAGGTCGCTGCCCCTGGCAGCCTCGACCGCCGCCTTCATCGTCTTCGGATAGGCGTGGATGGTCAGCATGCTCATGCCCATCCTGACGATGTTGTCGACCCCCTTGGCAACGGTGTTATCGATGTCGAGCAGCTTCATGTCGAGAAAGATCCTGGTGCCGCCGCTGGCCAGCTCGCGGGCGAAGTCGAGCCCGCCGGCAAAGGCGAGCTGGTAGCCGATCTTGTAGAAGGAGACGATCCCGTCGAGCTCGCGCACCGCCTTCTCGGCTTCCCTCAGCGTCGGCAGGTCGAGGCCGACGATCAGCCTTTCCTGAATTGTGTCGGCACGCGCGGCGTCCGGGATCATGCCTCGATCCGCGTCGACAGCATGCGCGAGGTTTCGATCAGCGTTCGGCATAGGTGCTCCATCGATTGGCGTAGTCTTTCGTCCCGGAAGTTGCCTTCGTCGTCGAAGGCGCTACCGCCCTCCGGCACCGAACACTCCGGTGTTACCACCTCCATCCGGCAGCGCACCAGCACAGCGCGCAGATGGTTGATGCAGCGTATCCCTGCAAAGGGTCCGCTGGAAGACGAGCACAGGCCGGCGACCTTGCCGGCAAGCGGCCTGAACGTCCGGCCCCCATCCTTGCGCAGTTGGCTCACCCAGTCGATGGTGTTCTTGAGCAGCGGCGGAATGGAGCCGTTGTATTCGGGCGTCGCGATCAGCAGGCCGTCATGGGCGGCGATCATCCGGCCGAGCCTGACGGCGTTTTCGGGAATGCCTTCGTCCTTTTCCAGATCCTGGTCGAGGATCGGCAACGGGTAGTCGGCGAGCGAGATGCGGGTCACCTCCGCGCCCTGCATGGCAAGTTCCTTCTGCGCCACGTCGGCAGTCCTGCCGCTATAGGCGCCGCTGCGCACCGAACCGGCGACGACGAGAATTTTCGGGGTGATCGGCATCGCAATCCCTTGCTGTGGCGGCAGCTATAGGCGATGCGTGGGATGAATCAATAGCCGAGATTGCGACACGCATTTAGCGCTGGCCGCTTTGGCGACCGGCGCCAGCGGATAGGGGCGGACCTCGTGGGATTGAAATGGGTAGGCTATGGTCTTGTCGCTCTCGCCGTGGCTGCTGCCGCCGGCTACGCCGCTTTCGTCCTCAGCCCGTGGCCTTCGGTCCTTCTGATCCGTTACGCTTTTCACAAGGATGCAGTGGCAAAGAACCGCGCGCTTGAAAAGCACGTGCCCGCCAATGTCGGCGAACTGCGCGACGAGCGCTATGGCGAGGACCCGGACGAGACCCTTGACGTCTTCTTTCCCGCGGACGCTCAGGCAAAGGCGTTGCCGACGGTGGTCTGGGTGCATGGCGGCGGCTTCGTTGCCGGAAACAAGGCCGACATCTCGGCATATATGAAAATACTGGCCGGGCGGGGCTACGTCACTGTCTCGGTCGGCTATTCCGTCGCCCCCGGCGCCCGCTATCCGACGCCAGTCCTCCAGGCCAACAAGGCGCTTGCCTTTCTTTCCGGCAATGCCGGCCGCTACCACATCGATCGCAACACGCTTTTCCTTGCCGGCGACTCCGCCGGCTCGCAGATTGTCGCTCAACTGGCTGCCACGATCAGCAATCCCGCCTATGCCGCCACGATGGACGTTGATCCGGGCATAGAGCGCGCGCAATTGAAAGGCGTTGCACTGTTCTGCGGCATTTACGATCCCGCGATGATCTCGCCCGAAGGGCCTTTCGCCGGCTTCAACAGGACCGTCATGTGGTCGTATCTCGGCGTGAAGCGGCTGGACGATGACCCGCGCATTGCCGAATTTTCAATCGACAGGCACCTGACGCCGCAATTTCCGCCGGCATTCGTCTCGGTCGGCAATGCCGACCCGCTGGCGCCGCAGTCGCGTCAGATCGCGCGCGCGATCACGGCGCAAGGCGTCGCGGTCGACACGCTGTTCTTTCCGGACGACTACAGTCCGGCCCTGCCGCATGAATATCAGTTCGATCTCGACGGCAAGGCGGGAGAGCAGGCGTTCGAAAGGCTGACGGCATTCCTGGCCCGATTGGCCAACCGGCCGTAATGACCGGCATCCGGAACTCCGACATGCGTTCAGCCGCGTCGATAGATCCAAAGCTGCGTCGGCGGAATGTTGCGGATGACGAAATGGAAATGCTCGACCGTATAGTCGCCGCGGCCGGGCGGGATCGGCGACAGCGGCCCGTAAGTCAGTTGCACGATCGGCCGGCCCGCCGGGATACGGTCGAGCAGGCTCTCGACATAGGCGATGCGCTGGGCGACCGGGAAATTGAGCAGCGGCACGCCCGATATCACAGAATCGAAGATCAGGTCGCGCCTGTCGCCGAGCGTTGCGTCGAGATTGAAGGCGTCGCCCTCGATGACGTTGACGCCTGGATAAAGCTGGCGCAGATGGCGCACGAAATCAGTGGAATATTCGACCGCATAGAGATTTTCAGGCTTTATGCCCTGGGCGAGAATGGCGCGTGTGATGACGCCTGTACCGGGTCCGACCTCAAGCACCGGCAGGCCGGATGTCGGATCGACGATCGAGGCCATCTTGCGCGCGGTGACGGAACTGGTCGGGACGATCGAACCGACCGCCTTCGGCTTGTCGATCCAGCCCTTGAAGAACTTCAACTCGTCGTCGAACTTTTCCGCCAGCGTCTTTCGCAGTCCGGGACTACGCGTCATCGAAAGTCCTCCTCAACGCTCCCTCGCATGCTACTTAACAGCTACGAGGTGCAAGACAAGGCGAATCCCAGGATAAGGTGTTGATGACGCTCGGGAAGCGTTTTCCAGGGATCAGCTTCGGTGCTCGCCGAACGTTTCGAAAAAGTCCTTCATGCGGGCGAAAAATCCGCTCGACTGAGGCGAATTGTCCTTTGAGGAAAGCTGCTCGAATTCTTCCAGCAATTCGCGCTGGCGGCGCGAAAGGTTCTGCGGCGTCTCAACCACGGTCTGGATGTAGAGGTCGCCAATATTGGGCTGGCGCAGCACCGGCATGCCCTTGCCCTTGAGGCGGAACTGGCGACCGTTCTGGGTGCCTTCCGGCACCTTCACCTTCGTCTGGGTACCGTCCAGTGTCGTCACTTCGAACGAGCCGCCAAGCGCTGCCGTTGTCATCGAGATCGGCACCTTGCAATAAAGATCGGCGCCGTCGCGCTGGAAGAATTCGTGCGGCTTGACCGCGAGGAAGATGTAGAGATCGCCGGACGGGCCGCCGCGTAGGCCGGCCTCACCCTCATTGGCCAGCCGGATGCGGGTGCCGTCCTCGATGCCGGCAGGGATGTTTACCGACAGCGAGCGCTCCTCGGTGACACGGCCCTGGCCGGCGCATTTCGGGCACGGATCCTTGATGGTCTGGCCGCGCCCCTGGCATTGCGGGCAGGTGCGCTCGATCGAGAAGAAGCCTTGCGTGGCGCGCACCTTGCCGTGGCCGTTGCACATCGAACAGGTGACGGGCTGGGTGCCGGGCTTGGCGCCGCTGCCGGAGCATTCCGAGCAGGAGATCGAGGCCGGCACGCGAATCTGCGCGGTCTTGCCGGAAAATGCCTCCTCCAGCGTGATTTCCATATTATAGCGCAGGTCGGCGCCGCGCTCGCGGCCGCCGGACGAGCGGCGCTGGCGCCCGCCCATCATGTCGCCGAAAATGTCTTCGAAAATGTCGGCGAAGCCGCCGGCGCCAAAGCCCTGCGCCCCGCCATTCATGCCGCCGTGCTCGAAGGCCGCGTGGCCGAAGCGATCATAGGCGGCACGCTTTTGCGGGTCCTTCAGCGTTTCGTAGGCTTCGTTGATTTCCTTGAACTTGTGCTCGCAGGCATGGTCGCCTGGGTTGCGGTCGGGATGGAACTGCATGGCCAACTTGCGGAAAGCGCTCTTGAGCTCCTTCTCGTCGGCGCCCTTTTGCACGCCCAGCGTTTCGTAAAAATCAGCTTTCATGTTTTCCCGCAGTCCGGATAGTCAACGTCTTGAAGCATCGTTGCGTCGTTTGCCGGCACGCTGTTCCGATTTAGGTGTGATGGAGCCGCGATGCCAGTGTCTACGAGGCTTTGTCCGCATTTTTTCGGGGAGCTCCGCGTTTTTCTGGCAAAGGGTTGCAAAAAAGCCCGGCTGCGCGCCGGGCTTTTTGCTTACCTGTACCGTCAGGCGGTTCAGGCCGACTTCTTCTTCTCGTCGTCCTCGTCGATTTCCTCGAAATCGGCATCGACGACGTCGCTGTCCTTGGCGGCGTCAGCCTTGGCGTCGGCCTCGGCGGCTTCCTTCTGCGAAGCCTCGTACATGGCCTGGCCGAGTTTCATCGAGACTTCGGCGAGCGTCTGCGTCTTGGCCTCGATCTCGGTCACATCGTCGCCTTCGGCAGCGGTCTTCAGCGCCGCGATCGCATCGGCAATCGCCGTGCGGTCGGCCTCGGAAACCTTCTCGCCATATTCCTTCAGCGACTTCTCCGAGGAATGCACCAGCGCCTCGGCCTGGTTGCGGGCCTCGACCAGCGCGCGCCGCTTCTTGTCCGCTTCGGCATTGGCCTCGGCGTCCTTGACCATCTTCTCGATGTCGGCGTCCGAAAGGCCGCCAGACGCCTGGATGCGTATCTGGTGCTCCTTGCCGGTGCCCTTGTCCTTGGCCGAGACGTTGACGATGCCGTTGGCGTCGATGTCGAAGGTGACCTCGATCTGCGGCACGCCGCGCGGCGCAGGCGGGATGCCGACCAGATCGAACTGGCCGAGCGCCTTGTTGTCGGCGGCCATTTCACGCTCGCCCTGGAAGACGCGGATGGTTACCGCCGACTGTGAATCCTCGGCCGTGGAGAACACCTGGCTCTTCTTCGTCGGGATCGTCGTGTTGCGTTCGATCAGCCGCGTGAACACGCCGCCCAGCGTCTCGATGCCGAGCGACAGCGGCGTCACGTCGAGCAACAGCACGTCCTTGACGTCGCCCTGCAGCACGCCGGCCTGGATGGCGGCGCCCAATGCGACGACTTCATCCGGGTTGACGCCCTTGTGCGGCTCCTTGCCGAAGAACTGCTTCACGATCTCCTGGATCTTGGGCATGCGGGTCATGCCGCCGACCAGGACGACTTCGTCGATTTCGCCGGCCTTCAGGCCGGCATCCTTGAGCGCCGCCTTGCAGGGATCGATCGTGCGCTGGACGAGATCCTCGACCAGGCTCTCGAACTTCGCCCGCGTCAGCTTCAGCGTCAGGTGCTTGGGGCCGGTGGCATCGGCGGTGATGAAGGGCAGGTTGATTTCGGTCTGCGTGGTGGAGGACAGCTCGATCTTGGCCTTTTCAGCCGCTTCCTTGAGGCGCTGCAGGGCGAGCTTGTCGTTCCGCAGGTCGATGCCCTGTTCCTTCTTGAACTCGGCCGCCAGATATTCGACCAGGCGCATGTCGAAATCCTCGCCGCCGAGGAAGGTGTCGCCATTGGTCGACTTCACCTCGAACACGCCGTCGCCGATTTCGAGCACCGAAATGTCGAACGTGCCGCCGCCAAGGTCATAGACGGCAATCGTCTTGCCTTCCTTCTTGTCCAGTCCATAGGCAAGTGCGGCCGCCGTCGGCTCGTTGATGATGCGCAGCACTTCGAGGCCGGCGATCTTGCCGGCATCCTTGGTCGCCTGGCGCTGGGCGTCGTTGAAATAGGCCGGAACGGTGATGACCGCCTTCTCGACCTTCTCGCCGAGATAGGCCTCCGCCGTTTCCTTCATCTTCTGCAGGATCATCGCCGAGATCTGGCTGGGCGACTGCTTCTTGCCGCCGGCCTCGACCCAGGCGTCGCCATTGTCGCCCTTGACGATCTTGTAGGGGACAAGCTTCTTGTCCTTCTCCGTCACCGGATCGTCGTAGCGGCGGCCGATCAGGCGCTTGACCGCGAAAATGGTGTTTTCAGGATTGGTGACCGCCTGGCGCTTGGCCGGCTGGCCGACGAGGCGCTCGCCGTCGCTGTTGATGGCGACGATGGAAGGGGTCGTGCGGGCGCCTTCCGCATTCTCGATGACCTTGGATTCCTTGCCATCCATGATGGCGACACAGGAGTTGGTTGTTCCCAGATCGATACCGATTACTTTTGCCATTGTTCTAATCTCTCCGCTAAGCAGGCTCTCAGGACCCGTACAGGCGTTCCGATGAAAGCCCCTGTTCACAAGAAATTCCGCTCCGGCAACCGGCATTCGGCGCTGGACGGCTTGGCGCGTATATAAGAACAGGCTGCGTGGCGCGCAAGCATTCTGCGCAAGGCGTTCACCATTCATCGCGGTTGATCGGATCCGGGACCGGCAGGCCCGTATTTTCCGGCGGTGATCCAGCCGGCCGGCCCCTGGCCCATGAACCTTTCCGCCTCGCCCCGCGACAGACGCTCAGGTGCCGCGCGGTGCGGCCCCGGAAGGAAAGCCCCATGACCACAGATCCAGAGGCTCCATGGTCTCAGGGAACAGCAGGAGCTCAGCGCGACCTTCGCCTTCCCATGACCTGTGGGGGGAGATCCATGTCTTGCGACCACGGGGCGTTCGTGCGCTCTCGTGGCGGCTGTTTGCGCCGCGCCATCCAGGCTGCCAGCGGATTGTCGATCTTGGCGCTCGCCGCTGGGCTGAAGAAGCCCGATCTGCAGAAGGTGAAACCAGGCAACGGCAAGCTCTTCCTGTCATGGACGGCCAGACCGCGGCTTCATCCGAACTGAAATCCAGGCCTTGCTCTGGAAAGTCCTTGCACTGGAGGAGAGGAAACGTCTGCACAGGAGAGAAGTGGCTCGCCACCGCTTCTCTCCTTCTGCGCAGATGCGATATCGACGCCGGATTCCTGTCGACAAGCGGCGTTGAGACGATTAGGGCGAAGGCGGGCTCAACAACGGGAAGCGGACATGGCTCAAAAAACCCTGATCGCGCCATCGGTGCTGGCTTCCGATTTCTCGAAGCTCGGCGACGAGGTCGAGGCGGCGGCCGCCGCCGGCGCCGACTGGATCCACCTCGACGTCATGGACGGGCATTTCGTCCCGAACATCACGTTTGGGCCGCCGGTGATCAAAGCGATCCGCAACCGCACCAAGGCCTTCTTCGACTGCCATCTGATGATCGCCCCGGCCGATCCTTATCTGGCCGCCTTCGCCGACGCCGGCTGCGACGGCATCACGGTGCACGCCGAAGCCGGACCACATCTCGACCGGTCGCTGCAAACGGTCAAAAACCTTGGCAAGAAGGCCGGTGTGTCACTCAACCCCGCGACACCGGAGACGATGATCGAATACGTGCTTGACCGGCTTGATCTGATCCTGATCATGACGGTCAATCCGGGGTTCGGCGGCCAGGCCTTCATTCCGGCGATCGTCGACAAGGTGAAGCGGGTGAAGGCGCTGATCGGCGGCAGGCCGATCAGGATCGAGATCGACGGCGGCATCTCGCCCGAAACTGCGCCCCTGGTCACTGCCGCCGGCGCCAGCGTGCTGGTCGCCGGTGCGGCCATCTTCAAGGGCGGCAGCGTCGAAACCTACCGGGCAAACATCGAGGCAATCAGGACGGCGGCGGACAAGGCGGCCGGCTGACCGCCGCCGTCCGGCCGGAGTCAGCCGCTCGGGGGGACTCATGAGCAACCATCTGTTCGATGCTTTCCGTGCCCGGATGCCCGCGCCCGGACGCCTTTTGATGGAGGCAGAGGACGGGCGCTCGATCAGCTATGGCGAAATGCTGGCGCGCTCCGCTCAACTGGCACATGCGCTGTCGCGGCTCGGCGTCGAAGCAGGCGACCGCGTCGCCGTTCAGGTCGAGAAGAGCCCGGAGGCCATTTTCCTTTATCTCGCCTGCCTGCGTGCCGGCGCGATCTTCCTGCCGCTCAACACCGCCTACACGCTGACCGAGCTCGACTATTTCTTCAGGGATGCCGAGCCGCGGCTGGTCGTCTGCGACCCGGCGCGAGCGAGCGAAATCGGCGCCTTGGCGCGGGCCTCGGGCGCTGCGGTCGCGACACTCGGCAGCAAGGGCGAGGGTTCGTTGACCGATCGCGCCTCTGAGGCGGCCGTGGACTTCCACGATGTGGCGCGCGGACCGGACGACCTTGCTGCGATCCTCTACACGTCCGGCACAACCGGCCGTTCGAAGGGCGCCATGCTCAGCCACGAAAACCTCGCCTCGAATGCGCGGGTGCTCGTCGACCTCTGGCGCTTCACTGCCGCAGACGTGCTGGTTCACGCGCTGCCGGTTTTCCACACGCACGGCCTTTTCGTCGCCACCAACGTCGTCCTGATGGCCGGCGCCTCGATGCTGTTCGAAACCAAATTCGACCCGGCCCGCATCGTCTCGCTGCTGCCGCGCGCCACCGTCCTGATGGGCGTGCCGACCTTCTACGTCCGCCTGCTGCAGCAGGACGGTTTGAACCGGCAGGCGGCGAAAATCATCCGCCTGTTCATTTCTGGCTCGGCGCCGCTTTTGGCCGAGACGCACAGAGCCTGGCGAGAGCGCACCGGCCACGCCATTCTCGAGCGCTACGGCATGACCGAGACCAACATGAACACGTCGAACCCGTATGAGGGCGAGCGGCGAGCCGGCACGGTTGGCTTCCCCTTGCCCGGCGTCTCCCTGCGCATCGCCGATCCCGACGGCGGCGAAACACTTGCCCGGGGCGAGGTCGGCATGATCGAGGTCAAGGGCCCGAACGTCTTTTGCGGCTACTGGCGCATGCCGGAAAAGACCAGGGCCGAATTCCGTGACGATGGTTTCTTCATCACCGGCGATCTCGGGCTGATCGATGCCGACGGCTATGTCCACATCGTCGGTCGCGGCAAAGACCTGATCATTTCGGGCGGCTACAATATCTATCCGAAGGAAGTCGAGAGCGAGATCGACGCGCTGCCTGGTGTTGCCGAAAGCGCTGTCATCGGCGTTGCCCATCCGGATTTCGGCGAAGGCGTCACCGCGGTCGTGGTGCGGGCGCCGGGCTCGACCATCAGCGCCGTGGGGATCATCGAGGCTATCGCTGGGCGCCTTGCCAGGTACAAGCATCCGAAACGGGTGATCTTCGTCGACGAACTGCCGCGCAACACGATGGGCAAGGTGCAGAAGAACCTGCTGCGCGAGACCTATAAGGACCTCTATACGTCCAAAACCGGCTAAGCCGGAGGGATAGCGTTAGCTGCAAAAACTTTGGCGCCGTCGATCCAGACGCTTTTAATGTCCAGATCGTCCGACAGCGAAACGATGTTGGCGGCGGTGCCTTTGGCGAAACGCCCGAGCCGGCACGACTGGCCGATCACTTGCGCCGGATAGAGCGAGGCCATGCGCAAGGCTTCGTCGAGGTCGAGACCGACGACGCGGTGCACGAAGCGCACCGCGGAAATCATGTCGAGATCGGCGCCCGCCAGCGTGCCGTCGGCAAGTGTCAGCCTGCCATCCTTACGGTGGATGGTGCGGCCGTTCAGCGTAAACGAGGTCATGTCGGTACCGATCGTCGCCATCGCGTCGGTGACGAGCAGGATCTTGCCCGGCCCCTGCTTGGCACGCAAGGCGATGGCCATGGTGGCCGGATCGACATGGATACCGTCGGCGATGATGCCGGCATAGAATGTGCCGGCATCGATTGCCGCGCCCGCCAGCCCCGGCTCGCGATTGCCGATCTGGCTCATTGCGTTGAACAGATGGGTGACCACCGTTGCGCCGGCCTCGGCAAAGGCGCGGGCCGTGGCATAGCCGGTATCG
Source organism: Mesorhizobium sp. M0136 (assembly GCF_040322515.1). NCBI lineage: Bacteria > Pseudomonadati > Pseudomonadota > Alphaproteobacteria > Hyphomicrobiales > Phyllobacteriaceae > Mesorhizobium > Mesorhizobium sp. M0136. Next base: position 5,817 of record NZ_JAMYTP010000012.1, on the reverse strand, counting down.
GAATGGCCGATGCTGACGACAATGCTGGCCCTGCTGAGCGCCGACACCTGGCCGGGCTCGACCGATTCGGGCGCCACCGTCGTCAGCAGCACGGGCAGGTTTTTCCGTGCGGCGATCAGCATCGCCTGGTCGGAGTCCAGCATCGGCCGGATCAAAGCCGGGTCATGCGCGCCCTTGCGGGCGATCGACAGATGCGGCCCTTCGAGATGCAGGCCCAGGAACCCCGGCACCTTCCGTTGTGCCGCCTCGGATCCGGCCGCAACCGCCGCGGCGGTGATCTCGGACGTGTCGGTGATCAGCGTCGGCAACAGCGCCGTCGTGCCGAAGGGTGCGTGCGCCCGGCAGATGGTCTCGATCGAGGCAACGTCGGGATGGTCGTTGAGCATGACGCCGCCGCCGCCATTGACCTGCAGATCGACGAAGCCAGGCGCCAGCATGCCGCCGCCGGTCTCGATACGCGCAACATTTGATGGAATCGCGCCGGCGGCAACGATGGCCTCGACGAGGCCATCGCGCACGACAAGCGCCGCATTGTCGTGCCAGTGGTCGCCATCGAAAATCCGGGCGCCAGTCAGGGCGAAACGGTCGCTCATAGCGTTTCCGTCACCTTGCGCAGATTGGGCGGCGTGTCGGGGTCGAGGCCGCGATGGCGGGCAAAAGCCTCGACGAAACCATAGAACGACACGATCAGCGTCAGTGGATCGGTCAGCGGATGACCGGTTGCGACATGCGGCAGCGGCTGTGCGCTCTTTGCCTTGTTCGACGTCACAAAGACGGCGGCGCCCTTGCCGGCCAGGCTGTCGGCGGCATCGGCCACCGACGGTTCGGACGCATCGCGAGCAGCCAGAGCCAGCACCGGGAAGCCGGGGCCGACCAGCGCCAGCGGGCCGTGCATGACCTCGGCGGCACTATAGGCTTCCGCGTGCATGGCGCAGGTTTCCTTGAATTTCAGCGCCGCCTCGTTGGCGATCGCCGCCGACGGGCCACGGCCAAGGATGAACAGCGATTTCGGCGTCTCGAGTGCCGCAGCCAGCGCCATCCAGTCGCACGCGATCGCCTTGCGAAAATGCTCCGGCAGGCGGGCGAGTGCGGCGAGCAATTTGTCGTCGCCGGTGCTGTGCGCCATCAAAGCGAGGCCGGCGACCGCCGAATTGACGAAGGTCTTGGTCGCCGCGACGCTGAGCTCCGGTCCGGCCAGGATGTCGATGGCGTAATCCGAGGCTCGCGCGAGCGGCGAATCGGCGGTGTTGGTGATGGCGACGGTCAGCGAGCCGCCGGCCCTCGCTGCTTGCGCCATCGCAACGATGTCCGGGCTCTTGCCGGACTGCGAGATCGCCAGGCAGGCCGAGCCGCCCAGCTTCAGCTTGGCGCCATAGATCGAGGCGATCGACGGGCCGACCGATGCAACCGCCAGCCCGGCGGTCAGCTCCACGGCATATTTCATGAAGGTCGCGGCATGGTCGGACGAACCGCGCGCCACGGTGACGACGAAATTCGGGTCGCGCTCGCGAATGCCGCGCCCGGCCTCGGTCAGCACCGCGGCCGAGCCGTCGAGCAGGCGCGCGGTGGCCTCCGGGATCTCGTCGATCTCGCGCCGCATATGGGTAATTGTTGCGCTCATGACCGGCCCTCTTCGCCCGGCCCGCTTAGCCGGAGTTCGGCGACAAAATCATAGGCGTCGCCTCTGTAGATGGAGCGGGTGAACTCGATCACCTTGCCGCTCGCCAGATAGGAGATACGCTCGATATGCAGCCCGGCAATGCCTGGCGGCACTTCGAGCAGATGCGCATCGCCATCGCCGAGATTGGTGGCGGAAATGCGCTGCACCGCCCGCACCGGTCTGTTGCCGGTCTGTTCCAGCGCCGCGTAGAGCGACGAACCGATCGCCGCCGGATCGGGCAGCACGCTTGTCGATAGCGAGGCGCGCTCGATCGCCAGCGGCGTGTCGTTGGCAATGCGCAGGCGCGCCACGCGCGCCACCAATTCGTTCGACGCCAGGCCGAGCACCATCATCTCGTCGGGCGACGGCGGATAGAGGCCGCGGTCGAGCCAGGCTGAACGCACCGCCATGCCGCGCCGCGCCATGTCTTCGGTAAACGAGGTCAGCATCGACAGCGACTGCTCGACGCGCTCCATGCGCGGCGCTACGAAGGTGCCGGAACCATGGCGCTGGACGAGGATGCCGCCCTTGACCAAGTCCTGCACCGCCTTGCGCACGGTGACGCGCGAGATGTCGGCCTTGCTGGCGATGTCGCGCTCGGAAGGCAGCGCATCGCCCGGTCCGATCAGCCCGCGTTTGACCGCATCCTCGATGCTCTTCCTCAGCTGCAGATAGAGCGGCGCGCCGCTCTGCGACGATTGTTTCAGCGCCGTGAATATCTGGTCGGCGGCCTCGCTCATCGCGCTGTCTCCGCCGTGTTTGCGAAAATCCGAACCGCCATCTGCACCGCGCCGCCCAGCGCGTCGTCGAGCGGCGGTTTCAGCAGCGCCCGGTAGCGGGCCGACAGGCGCGGCGCGTAAAGCGGCGCTAGCCCGCCGAGCAGGCAGAGCGGATCGTCGCCGCCCAGGTCGAGCACGCCAAGCGCTGCCTCGACATCGGCGACCGCCTTGTCGAGGATCCAGATAGCGACGACGTCGCCTTTTTCGGCGTGTTCGAACACCTTGGGCGCGAAGCCGCCGAAATCGCCGGGCTTGGCGTTGGTGGTGAATTCGACCACATCCTCGGGATTGTTGCGGAAGATGGCGAGCATGGCCTGCGTCAGCGGCGAGCCTTCGCGGATGCCGTCATAGGCGAGCAGCGTCTGCTCGAGCAGGTCGCGGCCGATGCGGGCGCCGCTGCCCTGGTCGCCGACCTGAAACCCCCAGCCGCCGATGGCGCGCGACTTGCCTTGTCTGCGCGCCATATAGGCGGTGCCGGTGCCGAGGATGGCCATGGCGCCGTCGCCGGAGCCGACCGCACCTTCCAGCGCGATTTCGGCGTCGGTCTCGACACGGCTGATGCGGAACGGCAGGATCGCTTCGAGCTGCTGCCTATAGGTGCCGACATTGGCGCCGGCCAGGCCGAGAACGGCCGGCGTTTGCGGGATCAGTGCGGGATCCCTGCCCGCGGCGACAAAGGCCTGCTGCGCCGCGTCGACGATGTTCGTCCTGGCGCCGGTGAGATCGGTGCGGATGTTGGCGGCGCCGCTTTTGGCGCGGCCGAGGACGCTGCCGTCGGCCGTTGCAAGGGCCGCCCTGCAGCTGGTGCCGCCGCCATCGATGCCGAGCACGAATTTCACGCGATTTCTCCTCGGGGCGGATAATACCAATAAAATACCAATAGCCAAGGGTTAATTTCCATTTCAAAAAAGTTAAGGCCTAGTTTGTTGAGAAATCAGCGGATTTCGTCTGCGGTCCCATCCCGACGTAGGGATTTCATTAATGCGTGTGGACAAGTGGTATTTTTTTGGTATTGTTTTCTGGATTGGAGGAAAGCGGATGGCCGAAACGCGCACCGAAGCGCTTCACCACAATGCCGAGGGACTGGACATCCAGGCCCCGGACGCCATCCTTTCCTCTTTGGCCAACGCACAGATCGAGGCCGCCAAGGCCGTGCACGGCGCCATTCCTGCCATTGCCGCGGCAGCCGAAATTATCGCAAGCAGACTGAAAAGCGGCGGCAAGCTCGCCTATGCGGCCGCCGGCAGCTCGGGCCTGATGGCATTGGCCGATGCGCTGGAACTGCCGGGCACTTTCGGTATCCAGCGCGACCGCATCGCCATCCTGATCGCCGGCGGCGACGAAGCTTTCAGGGCACTGGCCGGCGGGCCTGAGGATGACGTTGACGAAGCTTCGGCTGCGGTCGCCGCCGCCGGCATCGGCAATAGCGATTGCCTGATCGCCGTCTCGGCCAGCGGCTCGACACCTTACGCTGTCCGCGCGATCGAGGAAGCCAGGCGCCGCGGTGCGGCGACGATTGCCATCGCCAACAACCGGGATGCGCCGCTGCTGCGGCTGGCCGACATCGCCATCCTGCTCGAAACGCCGCCGGAGCTGATTGCCGGCTCGACGCGCATGGGCGCCGGCACCGCCCAGAAGATCGCGCTCAACATGCTGTCGACGCTGGCCGCCATCCATCTCGGCCATGTCCATGACGGCTACATGGTCAACCTCATGGCCGACAACATCAAGCTGCGCGACCGCGCCGCACGCATCGTCGCCGCCGTCAGCGGGCGCGACAAGGACGAGGCGGCGCGCCTGCTCGAAAAGAGCGGCGGCGTCGTCAAGACCGCCATTCTGCTCGCCGCCGGCGCCACCAGCGCCGACGCGGCCGAGAAGATACTGGAAGGGACCGGCCACAAGCTGCGGCCAGCCCTTTCCGCGATCGAGGGGAGCAAGGGGCGCCATGCCTCTGTTCTCATCAAAACCGAACCTGAAAAAGGTCAACAGGGAGACTGAGCATGACAACGAAGCTACTGACGGCACTTCTTCTCGGCACCGGCATTCTCGGCTCCGCCGGGGTGGCTTATGCCGACGACGTAACGCTCAACATCGAAAGCTGGCGCGGCGACGACCTTGCCATCTGGAAGGACAAGCTGATCCCGGCCTTCGAAGCCAAGAACCCGGGCATCAAGGTGGTCTTCGCGCCGTCGGCGCCAACCGAATATGACGCCGCCCTCGGCGCCAAGCTCGCCGCCGGCTCGGCCGGCGACCTGATCACCTGCCGCCCGTTCGACAAGTCGCTGGAGCTCTTCAAGAAGGGCAATCTCGCCGACATCTCGACCCTGCCCGGCATGGAGAACTTCTCCGACGTCGCCAAGGCCGCCTGGCAGACCGACGACGGCAAGTCGAGTTTCTGCGTGCCGATGGCCTCCGTCATCCATGGCTTCATCTACAACAAGGACGCCTTCGACAAGCTCGGCATCAAGGTGCCGGAGACGCGCGACGAATTCTTCGCCGCGCTCGACAAGATCAAGGCCGACGGCACCTACATCCCGATGGCGATGGGCACCAAGGACCTCTGGGAAGCGGCGACCATGGGCTACCAGAACATCGGCCCGAACTACTGGAAGGGCGAGGAAGGCCGCCTGGCGCTGATCAAGGGCGAGCAGAAGCTGACCGATCCGCAATGGGTCGAGCCCTTCAAGGAACTGGCCAGGTGGAAGGACTATCTCGGCGACGGCTTCGAGGCGCAGACATATCCGGACAGCCAGAACCTGTTCACGCTCGGCCGCGCCGCCATCTACCCGGCCGGCTCGTGGGAGATCGGCCTGTTCAACACGCAGGCGCAGTTCAAGATGGGCGCCTTCCCGCCGCCGGTGCAGAAGGCCGGCGACACCTGCTACATCTCCGACCACACCGACATCGGCATGGGCCTCAATGCGGCCTCGAAGAACGCGGATGCGGCCAAGACCTTCCTGTCCTGGGTGGCCTCGCCGGATTTCGCCACCATCTACGCCAACGCGCTGCCGGGCTTCTTCAGCCTGAACAACACCCCGGTGAAGATGGAAGACCCGCTGGCCCAGGAATTCGTCTCCTGGCGCGGCAAGTGCAAGTCGACGATCCGCTCGACCTACCAGATCCTGTCGCGCGGCACGCCGAACCTGGAAAACGAGACGTGGGTTGAATCGGCCAACGTCATCAACGGCACCGACACGCCGGAAGCTGCCGCCAAGAAGCTGCAGGACGGCCTCGACAGCTGGTATAAGCCGGCGAAATAAGAGCGCGGCGAAGCGTTGTCTCCCCCTCGAGGGCAGGGGAATCGCATATGGCGATTTTGGGGTTGAGTTTAGGCTGAGAAAGGATTCTTTGGAGAGGCAGTTGAGCGAAGGAGCGACT